>NZ_JACGMO010000081.1:0-33558 GCF_015354745.1 Micromonospora sp. S-DT3-3-22 | reverse complement strand
GTGGCCTGCCCCTGCGTGCTGCGGGTCCGGACGCCGACCGGCACGGTCGCCGCCACCGCCGACCTGACGCTCGCCGGGGTGACCGCGCCGGCCGTCGCGCCGGCCGTCCCGGCCGGGTTGACCCTGGTGGCGGTGCACGCCGACGACCGCTCCGGGCCGCGCGGCTGGTTCGGCCTGCCGGGTGAACTCGCGGTACGGATCACCCTGCACAACCCGGGCGCGGAGGAGGTCACCGACCCGCCGTTCGAGCTGACCGTCGGGCCGCCCGGACGGGCCCGGACCATCGTGGCCGCCCCGACGCTGGGCGGCATCGCCGCCGGGCAGACCCGGGAGTACCACGTCCGGGTGCCCACCGGCGCGGCCCCCTACGGCCGGTACGAGGTGGACGGTCGGATCGCGGTGCCCGGCCGGCCGCTCGCGTTCACCGTGTCGGCCGCCCGGCGACCCTGGGGGCTGCCGGTGGCGGCGGCCGTCCTCACGGTGGGGCTGCTGCTCGGCCGCCGTGGTGGCCGACCGGCCCGCCGCCCACGGCGGAGGTAGCCCCGTGCCCGCCCGGGTCGGGCCGGCTGGCGCGGACCGGCGCGGGGGCGTCGACGGGGTCAGCCGGTGGTCCGCAGCCGGTGCAGGAGGCCGGCCGGGCCGGGCCCGCTCACCGCGAAGGAGGCGGTGAAGGTCGACGGGCCGGGTGGGGCGGTGACGGTCGCCCAGGTGACGCTGGCGAAGTCGCCGACCACCGTCGACTGCCAGGTCGTGCCGCCCGGCGGGCGGTAGGCGAGGTTGACGCTGCCGCCGAGCCCGGACGCGACCAACGCCAGTGTCCGGGGCGCGAACGACTGGTTGTCCACGGTCAGCTGGACGGTGTAGGTGACCCCCCAGTTCCGCAGGTTGGGCTTGCCGCCGCCGAAGGGCGAGTTCACGCAGGGCGTCACGAGCGGGCCCTCCGGCGTGGTGAGCGACACCAGGTCGCCGCCGAGCGCTGTCGTGTTCTGCAGGTGGTTGAGGTTCGTCGCCCAGCCCGTGTTCGCGTAGCTGTTGGTGGGGCAGGCCGTGTTGACGCCGGCCGTGGCGCTGAGCAACTGGTCCTCGACCTTGCCGGTGCTCAGGGTCGAGGTGATGGTGAGGGTGGCGGCGCTGATCGGGCTCAGGCCCTTGTCGAAGCGGTGCTGCGCCTGCCCGTCCCGCAGGTCGGTGGCGTAGCCGGGGTAGGTGTAGTTGCCGGTGGGCGCGGTGCCGGACCAGGCCAGCACCTCGGCGGTGAGCAACCCGGTGGTGCTGAAGTCGGCCGCCCCGACGAGGTACTGGTTGATTGCGGCGGGCAGGCCGGTCCCGAGCTGGTCGCTGCGGTACAACCAGGCCCGACCGTTGCCGGGCACGGTGATCGTGGTGCTCTCGCTGCTGTTGAGGAAGTCGGCCAACGCCGGGCCGCCGATGCCCGCCGCACCGGCCCGCCAGACGCTGCGGGTCCGGGTGACCACGGTCGCGGTGCTGCGACCGTTGGTCAGCCGGATGCCGTAGTGCAGCGGCACCGCCGGGCTGGTCCGGTTCACGTGCGAGAAGTAGGCGCGGTACACACCGCCGGCGGTCAGGCTGTGGGCGGAGATCGCCCGGCCCGCCTCGGCGAGGTCGGTGTTGCGGAGCGAATCCGGGTTGTTCACATAGAGCAGGCTCCGCCCGTCGGTGACGGTGCCGGCGCTCATCGTGCCCGTCGGCACCGCGGCCACCGCCGGTGTCGCCACCACCGCACCGGCCCCCACCACCATCGCGCACCATGCGACCAACGCCGCCGCCCGCCGGGCGGCCGTCCTGCCAGACATCATCGTGCTCCCGCCACCGTCGGCTCCGACCGTCCGCGCTGCTCCGTCCATTGTCGACGGCGGGCATCCCGCCGGCCAGCCACGGGTCAGCTTGCCGACAGGGCGACGGCGTGGGGCCGAGCTAACGCGGGCCGGACCGGTGACCCACCCGGGGCAGGACCTCGTCGGCCAACCACGCCAACGCCTCGCCCATCCGGCGTCCGTCGACGGGCATCCACAACGAGCACATCGCCACCCCCGCGTCGGCGAGCTGACACAGGTCGTCGACGATCGCCGTGGTGGTGGCGCGGGGGCCACCGAGCAGCCGGCCCGGCGCGGACCGGGCCGCCGGGATTCCCGGTGGCACCAGGAAACCGACCGTGCTGATCTCGATGGTCGCCGGGTCCCGTCCCGTGCCGTCGGCCAACTCCCCGATCCGCTGCCGGACGACGCGCGCGTCCTCGTGGTCGATGCCGGAGCCGTGCCAGCCGACGCCGAACCGCAGCGCGCGTCGGATCGCCGCGTCGCTGTGTCCGCCCACCCAGACCGGTGGCCCGCCGGGCCGGTACGGGGAGACGCCGAGGACGGTGCCACGCAGGCCGGCGAACCTGTCGTCCAGTTGCGCGGTGGTGCCGGACCAGAGGGCCTTCATGATCTCCAGGCTCTCGTCGGTCCGCCGGCCCCGCAGCCGGATCGGCACCCCCAGCGCGTCGAACTCCTGCGGATTCCAGCCGGTGCCGACGGCGACCGTCAGGCGGCCCGCCGACACGACGTCCAGCGTGGCGAGCTGGTTGGCCAGCACCACGGGCTGGTGGTACGGCAGGACCAGCACGCTCGTGGCGAGACCGATGCGGGTCGTCGCGCCGGCGACCGCCGCCAGCAGCACCACCGGATCGAGGCCGACCCCGTTCGGGTTGCGGAGCACGTGGTTGGCCATCAGGACGTACTCCAGACCGATCCGCTCGGCCTCACCCGCCGTCCGGAGCATGGCCGCGCCGGTGTCCCGCGGCCACGCCTGCGGCTCCAGGGAAAGCCCGAGTCTCATCCCCGCCCCCTCAGTCCGCCGGCGGCGGCGACGGCGGGAACCCGGTCACGACGGGTGCCCCGTCGCGGGCCAGCACCGTCTCGGTCGCCCGGACCTGCCGGGCGAGCCGCCCGCGCAGATCCTGCAACGCGGCGATGCGCCGGTCGAGGGCGTCGAGCCGGTCGGCGGCGATCCGCACCGCGTCGGGGCAGACAGGCAAAGTGCTCAACGGCTCGTCGAGGCAGCCGTGGGCGATCGAGAGCCGGATGTCCTCGACGGTGAGGCCCGATTCCAGCAGCTCGTGGATGTTCCGGACGCGCACCGCCGCCAGGTCGTCGTACTCCCGGTAGCCGTTGGCGGCACGACGTGGGGCGATCAGGCCCTGCTGTTCGTAGTACCGCACCGACCGGGCGCTGACGCCGCAACGGCCGGCCAGTTCACCGATGCGCATTCGACCACCCCTCCCGCGCAGGGCGATGGTAGGACCTTGACACTGGTGTCAAGGTCAAGCCCACCGCCGAACGCGCCGGGGCGCTGCGGGAATGACGGCGGGGTGGCCCCCTGACCGGGCCACCCCGCGTTCGCGCCCCTCACCGGCGGGCGGGTACGACAGTCCGCCGGCCGGCCCTGACGGGGGCGCGGGTCAGAAGCGCGCCCAGTCGTCGGCGGCGGGACGCCACACGTCGATGTTGCGCGGGTCGACCGCCATCCGGCGGGCGCGGTGGGTCTCGTGCTCCTCCGGGGTGAACACCCGGTGCCGGTCGCACAGCTCGTAGCGCGGCCCGTGCCGGGTGTCGTGCATGTAGAAGGCGATCGACGTGGACGCCGAGTGGTTGACCAGGTCGGAGGCGATCGGGACCTGCTTGTACTGGGCCCGTGCCCGGCCGCGCATCACGTGGTCGAAGCTCTTCATCATGAAGCACAGGTGCGCGACGTAGAACTCGTTGTTGCGCTGGATCGCCAGGCTGTGGTGGTAGCGGTCCTCGCTGCGCAGGAAGACCGTCACGTCGCCGACGTGGTCGGACTCCAGGAAGCCGAGCACCTTGGTGTAGAAGGCCAGCGTCTCGTCGTACTTGTCGGTGGCGAGGAACGGGTGCACCAGGTCCAGCGGGCGCAGCTCGATCAGCGGCGGCTCGGCGTACTCCTGGAACTCGGTGAACAGCTCGACGATCAGGCCGTTGGGGTCGCGGACGGCGAAGCCCCGCTGGACCAGGCCCTTGACCCGGTCGGCCAGCTCGAACACCTCGTGCCCGGCGGCGGTGACCCGCTCCCGCAGGTCGTCGAGGACGGCGTCGTTCTCGACGCTGAACCCGACCGCGGTGGTCCAGGACTCGGTGCGCTGCGGCGCGGCGACCAGCTCGATGCTGTGGTGTTCGAGGTCGGCGCGCAGGAACGCGTACTCGTCGTCGTGCTGCTCCAGTTGCAGCCCGACGTGGTACTGGAGGAACTCGATGGAGGCGGCCAGGTCGGGCACCTCGATCCGGGCGTACTCCATGCCGTACGGCCCACGGCGGCGGGCGGTGGCCTCGGTGGTCATCTGTGACCCCTCTCGATGGGCTGGGCGTCCCCGGCGGTGGGGATACTGACGATGGCCTGACGCTCGATGACCGGCCGCCAGCGTTCCCGGACGAACCGCTCGTGCGAGTCGCTGTGCAGGTAGTCGAGCAGGTCCTGCTCGGTGGGGAACTCCACGACGAAGCCGTGGGTCATGCTGGTGTCGCGGGTGCTGACGTTGACCCCGCTGCGCCAGTTGCGCATCGCGGGGTACCGGCTCGGGAAGGTCTCCAGCTCGGCCAGGACGGACTCCGCCGCGCCGGGCGGCAGGTCGTCGCGGAACCGGAAGACCAGCATGTGGGTGATCATGGCGGCCGGCTCAGAGGATGAAGCTGAGTCGGGCGCCGGGGTCCATCGACTCCATCACCGGGACGGCCCGGCGCAGCCGGAACCGCAGCCCGTCCGGGTCGACCTTGAGCACGTGCTCGTAGCGGCCGACGTAGGTGTAGGCGCCGTTGTCGCGGTAGCGGTGGATGATGAAGTTGGCGCTGATCCAGACGGTCTCCGCGCCGGCCTCCAGCAGCAGCACGTTGGAGACCATCCGGTGGGTACGCGAGTGCGGGTTCTCGGCGTGCGCCTTGCGGCTCTTGAGCCGCTTGACCCGGGCCTGGATCAGCTCGTAGTCGTCGGCCACGAAGTACCCGGCGGTGGTGGCGTCCCAGCCGGCCCAGTCGGTGGTCGGGACCTCCAGCCGGCCACCCGGCTCGATGAGGGTGAGCCACTCGTCGAGCCGCCACTCGTCGAGCAGTTGCGCCTCCCGGTAGAGGAACTCCTCCACCTCGGCCCGGGTCACCTCGCGCGATGCCACACTGACCACTCCCCCACGGCTCCCGGCCGTCGTCGACGACACGCTCACTTGCCCGCACCCCCCGTGGCGGGTCCGGCGGCGGGCGTACCGGCCGGCGGGTCGCCGGCCACACTGGTGCCCGCCCCGACCACCTCGGCCCAGCGCCGCCAGAAGCTGCGCATCGCGCCCTCGTCGATCGAGCGGCCCTGGTTGCCCTGCTTCTCGTTGGCCATGCCCCGCGACATGTCGCTCCAGTCGTGGGCGGGGTCGACCGAGTCGGCGGTCGCGGTGATGCCACGCTGCACCGCCTCGTACGCCTCGATGTCGTCGGGGGTGGCCAGGCCGCCCGGCCCGACGAAGCTGACCATCGTCTTGATCCGCAGCGCGCGGACCGACTCCGGCTCGCCGACCTCGACGAACTGCCACGCCCGCACGTCGGTGCGGTCGGCGGCGACCGGTTCGAGCTGCCGGATGGTCAGCGCCTCCAGGTCGAACAGCAGCAGGTTGGGGAAGACGAACAGGATGCGGCTGGCGTCGGCCACCTCGGCGGCGAGTTCGGGGCCGAGACGGGCCTCCAGCTCGCGGCGCTTGGCGACGGTGCGGGTCTTCTCCTCGTCGCCGAAGCGGGGCTCCCAGACCATCCCGATCCGGCCGTTGTGCCCGGTGAGCACGAGCAGCCCGTGGCCGCCGCCGAGGTCGTAGGCGTACTGGTCGTCGTCGGTGACGGCGAACCCGGTCTCCCGCAGGTAGCCGACGAAGGTGTTGTGGGTGGGGGCGAAGTGGTAGCCGTCCATCGCGTTCTCGACGGCGAGCTTCCAGTTGCCCTTCACGCTGTAGAGCTGCACGCCCGGCAGGGTGGTCATGCCGTGTTCGCCGATCTTCGCGGTCAGCGACATGTAGTGCGCGGCCGGCCCGAGGTGGGTCAGCAGGTCGGGCACGTCCTGGTCGAAGGCGACGAAGACGAAACCCTCGTGGATCTGGAGCCGGGGCACCTGGCGCAGGGCCATCGACGCCCGGAAGGCGGGGTCGTCGGGGTACGCGTCGTCGCCGGGCAGCGCGGCCAGTTCGCCGGAGTTGCTGAACGCCCAGGCGTGGTAGAAGCACTGGAAGAACTTCGTGTTGCCCTCGCTGTGCCGGCACAGCACGGTGCCCCGGTGGGTGCAGGCGTTGAAGAAGGCCCGCACCTGGCCCCCGGCGTCCCGGCAGAAGATCAGCGGTCGACCGCCGAGGGTGCGGGTCTTGAAGTCACCGGCCTTCGGGATCTCGGTCTCGTGGCCGAGATAGAGCCAGGTGTGATTCCAGATCCGGTCGATCTCGGTCCGGAACACCTCGGGATCGCGGTACGCCGAGCGGTGCACCCGGAACCGCAGCGCCTCCCAGTCCTCGTCGATCATCGCGCCGTCACCGGTGGCACCGAGCGGACGTACCGGCGTCTGCTGCGCCATCACCTCACCGCCTTCTACGTCATGCGAGACAGCATCTCGCCACACGATGCTGCTACTCGGCCATGGCAACTGTCAAGAGCAGGGCAGACTCCAGCACCGGGTTACTCGCTGTTAATACGACCGCAACACGCAACGGTTGCTTCGCCGGTCACGATCCCCTGCATCCGACGTGGCCCGGCCGATCCGCCCGACCCCGATCGCCGGCCCTCGGACGCGGCCCGCGCATCCCGTCGCCGGCCGCCGGCCACCCGCACCGGGCCGCGCCGTCCCGTCGCACCGCCAGCCGGTGTCACCCCTTCCGGAGGATGTCATGCTCCAGCCGCACGATGGCCCGATCGGTGGAACCCACTACCTGCCGAGCACCCCCGACACCTGCCTGTGGGGCCGGCTGCCCAACCGGCGGCACGAACCCGTGCTCCGGGTCGGCTCCGGCGAGACCGTGACCATCGACACGCTCAGCCACGAGGGCATCCTGGAGGACCAGGGCCGCGACCCCGTCGGCTTCCTCAAGCAGTTCGACGTGCCCAGCGACCAGGTCCTCACCGACGCCCGCGACCTGGCCGCCTCCGACGTCGCCCACGATTACGACGCCGACGGCCCGCACGTGGTCACCGGCCCGATCACGGTCGCCGGGGCCGAACCCGGCGACCTGCTCCGGGTCGAGGTGCTCGACCTGCTCGTCCGCGCCCCGTACGGCTTCATCAGCAGCCGGCACGGCTACGGCGCGCTGCCCGGCGAGTACCCGCTCACCCCGGCCGACCCCGGCCCGGACGCCGACGGCCCCCGGGAGTACGGCACCGTCTCCCACTTCACCCGGGTGCTGCACAGCGGCGGCCGGCTGCTCGGCACCCTGCCGTACGGCGACGGGCGGGCCGCCACCTTCCCGCTGGCCCCGTTCCTCGGCCTGATGGGCGTCGCCGTGGACACCGACGAGCCGGTGCACTCGGTGCCGCCCGGCGCGTTCGGCGGCAACCTCGACATCAACGAACTCCAGGTCGGCTCCGCCCTCTACCTGCCGGTGCAACTGCCCGGGGCGGGCTTCTACGCCGGCGACCCGCACTACGCCCAGGGCGACGGCGAGGTGGCGCTGACCGCCCTGGAGGCGCCGCTGCGGGCCACCCTGCGGCTGTCGGTGATCCCCCGGGCACAGGCCGGCGGCCTGCTCGGGGCCGTCGACGGGCCGTTCGGCGAAACCGCCACCCACTGGCTCCCGGTCGGCCTGCACGGCGACCTCGACGAGGCGATGCGCCGGGCCGTCCGGGCCGCCGTCGACTTCCTCGTCCGCACCCAGGGCATGCCGCCGCAGACCGCGCTGGCCTACCTGAGCGCCGCCGCCGACTTCGAGGTGAGCCAGGTCGTCGACGGGGTGAAGGGCATCCACTGCCTGATCCGCAAGGCCGACTTCCCGGCCCACTTCTGACCGGCCACCGCTGACCGGCCCGTGGCGCTGTGCCGCGGGCCGGGGCCGGCGTCATCCGGGCGGCGCACCCCGCACGGGGTAGCCGCCACGCCGTCGCCCCCGGCCGGGACAGGCCGGGGGCGACGCGCAGCCGGCCGGAGCCGGGCCGCGCCGTCGCCGACAGGCGGCATGCGACGGGCGGCAGGATCGGGAGAGCAGGTCAGGCGGTGGTGGGCACCTCGACGCGACGGGGGGCGGCCTCCATCGCCCCGGGTCGGGTGACGGTGACCGCCGCCGCCCGGCTCGCCCACCGGGCCGCCTCGTCGATCGCCGCGCCGTCGAGCAGCGCGTCGGCCAGGGCGGCGCAGAAGGTGTCCCCGGCGCCGGTGGCGTCGACCGCGTCGACCCGCTCCGCCGGGATCAGCCACTGCCGGTCGGTGGTCACCACCAGCGCGCCGTCAGCGCCGAGGGTCACCACCACCGGCCCCCGGGTGCCCAGCGACCGGGCCATCGCGGCCAGCGCGTCGACCCCGGCGTCCGTCGGCGGCGCGCCGGCCAGGGCGGCCAGCTCACCCCGGTTGGGCACCAGCACGTCGACCCGGGCCAGGGTCGCCGGGTCGACCGGGCGGGCCGGGGCCGGATTGAGCACCACCAGCCCCTCGGCCAGCCGTACCGCCTCGGCCACCACGGCGGCGTCGACCTCCTGTTGCAGCAGCACCGCCCGCGCCGACCCGAGCAGGTCCCGCAGCGGGCCGAGATGCTCGGCGGCGAGCCACATGTTCGCCCCCGAGCTGACCGCGATGGTGCTGTCGCCGTCGGCGGTGACCAGCACGATCGCCTGCCCGGTGGGCCGGGGGGCGCGCAGCACCGCCTCGGTGGCCACCCCCTCGGCGGCGATCAGCCCGAGCAGCCAGTCGCCGTCGGCGTCGATGCCGACCGCGCCGACCATCGCCACCCGGCGACCCAGCCGGGCGGCGGCGACGGCCTGGTTGGCGCCCTTGCCGCCGCCGGCCCGCCGGTGGTCGGCCGCGCCGAGCACGGTCTGCCCGGGGGCGGGCAGCTCGTGCAGCGGCACCACCACGTCCACGTTGAGGCTGCCCACCACCACGATGTCGGTCATCGCCGGTCAGCCCTGCCCGGGACGCCAGGCGTGCGGCAGGAAGTCCGCCCGGGGCGGGGCGAAGACGTCCACGTTGATGCACGGGCCCTCGGTCGGTTCGATGTAGTGCTCCGCGCCGCGCGGCACCAGCAGCATCGAGCCCGGCCCCATCGGGTGCGGCACGCCGTCGACGTAGTAGTTGCACCGGCCGCCGAGGATCAGCACCAGCTGGTCGAAGTCGTCGTGGTGGTGCGGGTTGAGGTCCATCCCGACGGCCAGTTCGTGCCAGGCGAAGAGGACCTCGTCGGTGGCGTACACCTTGCGGCGCACCCCGGGCCGGACGTCGGTGGCCGGGATGTCGTCCCAGTTGACCGAGGTGCGGTAGAGCTGCGGGTTGAGCATGTGAACGCGTCCCTTCTCGGGCGGGTCAGAGGGGTGCGGCGAGCCGACGCAGGCCGGTGCCGAGCAGGTGCAGGTCCGAGCCGACGACGAGGTAACTCGCGTCGGTCAGGCCACAGCGGTCCAGCGCCACGGCGGACCGCTCGGGCACCCAGCCGCCGAGGTGGGTCCCGGTGGTGCGGGCCGCGGCGGCGATGTCCCCGGTACGCCGCAGCAGCGGCCCCGGGTCGTCGGTGGTCGCCAGGCCCAGGCTCACCGCCAGGTCGGTGGTCCCGACGAAGCCCACGTCCACCCCGGCCAGCAGGGCGGGCAGCGGGTCGTCGGTGGTCGCCGTCTCGATCTGGGCCACCAGTACGGGCGGGTGCTCGGCCTCCACCGCGAGGTACCGGTCGAGGCCGTCGCCGCCGTACCCGGCCGACGGGTGCGCCAGGCTGATGCTGCGCCGCCCGTGCGGGGCGTACCGGCTGGCCGAGCGCAGCGCCTCCACGTCGGCCCGGCGGCGGACGGTCGACAGCTGCACCCCCACCGCCCCGGCCTCCAGCAGCCGGTTGACCTGGCCGGGGTCGACGGCCGGCACCCGCACCAGCGCCGGCAGGCCGGCCAGGGCGGCGAGCCGGAGCTGGTCGGTGGCGGTCCGCTCGTCCAGGCCGGAGTGCTCCAGGTCGATCACGACGAAGTCGAGTCCGGAGCGGGCGGCCAGGGCGATCACGTCACCGCCGGGCAGCTTGACGAACGTGCCGGCGAGCTGGCCCCCGGCGCGCAGCGTCGCCCGCAGCCGGGCGCGGTGGCCGTGCACCCCGGTCGGCGGGGTCGGCTCGACGGAGGTCGGCGGGGTGGGCCGCAGTTCGCCCGACACCGGCCCGACGGCGGACATCAGGGCCTCACGCCCCGGTGGCGGGCAGCCCGCGCCACGGCACGGTCGGCACCTGCTCGCCGCCGAGCAGCACCACGCTCGGCTCCAGCCGGGGTGCGGTGATCTTGTTACCGGCGGCGTCGGGCAGCACCGCCTCCTCGGCCTCGGCCAGCACCGTGACGTGGGCCGGGCCGCCCTCGACCAGGGTGCCGTAGCCCTCGGCGTCCAGGCCGGTCAGCCGGGCCGGCGCGGACGTCACCCGGGGCACGAGCTGCTCCAGGGTCATCCCCATCGCGCGCAGCTTGGCCATGCTGGTGACCAGGTCGAACACCGGGCCGCGCCAGTTGCGGGCGCTGGTGTCGGAGGTGACCACGTCGGGCAGGAAGCCCTGCTCGATCGCCGGGCGGGCGACGGCGAAGCTGAGGTTGCTCTTGCCGTGGGCGGATTCGAACAGCACCCCGCGCTCGCGGGCGGCGTACACCTCGGGCAGCACCGTGCCGTCGTTGAGGATGCCGTACGGCTTGCCGGTGTAGCAGTGCGCCACCACGTCGCCGGGGCGCAGCAGGGGCAGGATCACCGGCAGCGGCTCCGGCGTCTCCCCGATGTGGATCATCAGCGGCAGGCCGGCCTCGGCGGCGAGCGCCAGGGAACGCTTGAGCAGCGGACGCCAGTCCAGCCCGACGACGTCCTCGGAGAGTCGGATCTTGAAACCGCGTACCCGGTGCGGGTTCGCCTCGGCCACCGCCAGGGCGTCCTCGGGGACGAGCGTGCCCGGGTTGATCAGCTCACCGAAGCGGAAGTCGATCAGGCCGAGGACCGAGACGTTGAGGAAGTTCACCAGCCGCATCCGGGCCGGCGCGGCGACGTACTTCTCGAACGCGGCGAAGGTGGACGCGCCGACGGTGCCGGCGTCGCAGGCGGCCACGACGCCCCGGTGCAGGTGCGCCTCGTCCGGCGGGGCACCGACCTTGGAGACCTCGGCGAAGATGTGGGTGTGCGCCTCGACCAGGCCGGGCAGCACGTACCGCCCGGCGCAGTCGATCACCCGGTCGGCGTCGGCGGCGAGGCCGGGCGCGATCCGGGCCACCCGGTCGCCGGTCACCGCGACGTCGGCGACCTGGCTGGTTCCGGTCTGACCGTCGAACACCTGGCCACCGGCCAGCACCAGGTCGTACCGCTCGGAATTCTCACTCATGACATCGGGCTCTCTGTGCGAAGCGAGTGGGTCGACGCGTCGACGGCGGCCGGCGCGGGGTGGTCCGGGCTCTCGGCACCGAACCGGGTACGCAGGGGCAGCACCCCGGCGACGGTGACCTCCACCTGGTCGCCGGGGCTCAGGAAGCAGCCCCGGTCCTGACCGGTGCCGGTCGGGGTGCCGGTGAGCACCACGTCGCCCGGCTCCAGCACCACGTACCGGGTGATCCAGGCGAGCAGGTCGGGCACCGGGAAGATCAGGTCGGCGGTGCTGGCCTGCTGGCGCAGCTCGCCGTTGACGGTGGTGCGTACGCCGATGGCCTCGCGGTCGGCGACCGCGCCCAGGCCGAGCACGGAGGCACCCAGGGCACCGAACCCGGGGAAGCTCTTGGCCAGGGTGGGGTTGCCCGTGGCGGCCATCACGTCCCGGGCGGTCAGGTCGTTGGCGGCGGTGACGGCGGCCAGGTGCGCCCAGACCTGCCCGGCCGGGGTGTGGTGCATCCGGGTGCCGACGACCAGGGCGACCTCGCCCTCGTAGTCGGGCTGGCTGCTCACCGAGCCGGGCAGCGGCACGGTGTCCCCCGGGCCGGAGCCGGCGCTGGGCGACTTCAGGTAGAGCACCGGCTGGGTGGGCAGGGCCCGGCCGGTGGTGCGGGCCTTGCAGTGGTAGTTCAGCCCGACGCCCCACACCGCGCGGGTGGCGGCCAGCGGTGGGCGCAGGTCGCCGACGAGGGTCTCCAGCGGCAGGCGGCGGCGGACCCGGGCCTCGGCGGCGGGGGCGAGCCCCCGGCCGGCGCGCAGCAGGGCGGCCACGTCCGGGGCGGGCAGGTCGAGCAGTTCGACGTCGTCGCCGGTGATCCGGCCCAGCCCGTACCGGGTGGCGACGAGGTGCGCGTCGGTGGGCGCGGGGGCGGTCATGCGGCGTCCGAGGAGTGGCCGGGTACGGTGCCGAGCGCCGGGTTGACCAGCGGGGCCAGGTTGTTGACGGCGGCGGCGGCCTCACCGAAGCCGACCGAGATCAGCCGGACCTTGCCGTCGTAGTCGGTGATGTCGCCGGCGGCGAAGACCCGGGGCAGGTTGGTCCGCATCGACCGGTCCACGGCGACGTAGCGGCGGCGCATCTCCAGCCCCCAGCGCTCCATCGCGCTCAGGTCGGCGATGAAGCCGAGCGCGGCGACCACCGCCTGGGCGGGCAGGGTCTGCCGGCCCTCGCCGCGCACCTCGGCGATCCGCACCGCCTCGACGGTCTGTTCCCCGTCGATCCCGCACACCTCGTACGGGGTGAGCACCCGCACGGTCGACTCGTGCAGCTGGGTGACGCTGCGTTCGTGGGCGCGGAACTGCGGGCGGCGGTGCACCAGGGTGACGCTGCTGGCGTACGGCTCCAGGGCCAGCGCCCAGTCGACGGCGGAGTCGCCGCCGCCGACCACGACGACCTCCTGCCCGGCGAGTTCCTCCAACCGGGGGACGAAGTAGCGCAGGCCCCGGCCGAGGTGGTCGCTGCCGACGGGGAGTTCGCGGGGGGTGAAGGTGCCGATGCCGGCGGTCAGCAGCACGGCCGCCGCCCGGACCTGGGTGCCGGTGTCGGTGCCGATCAGCACGTGGTCCTCGGCGCAGGTCAGCTCGATGGCGCTCTGCCCGAGCAGGAACGTCGGCTTGGCGGTGGCGGCCTGGGTGAGCAGGGCGTCGACGAGTTCCTGGCCGCGCACGGCGGGCAGGCCGGCGATGTCGTAGATCGCCTTCTCGGGGTAGAGGGCGGCGATCTGCCCGCCGGGTTCGGGCAGCGAGTCGATCACCGCCACGCTCATCCCCCGGAAGCCGGCGTAGTAGGTGGCGTAGAGACCGGCCGGGCCGGCGCCGATGATCGCGAGATCGACCTCGTGCCGCTCGGCCATCAGCTGGCGCTTTCCGCGATGGCCGGGTGGTCGTGGCCGACCCGGCCGATCTTGCGGGCGCCGCCCGGGGTGCCGATCTCGGTGAAGAACTCGGCGTTGATCGGCCCGAACCGGGCGCGGTCGGCGGGCAGGTCGTCGAGGTGGAAGATCGAGGTGACCGGGCAGACCGGCTCGCAGCGCCCGCAGTCGACGCACTCGTCGGGGTTGATGTACATCATCCGGTCGCCCTCGTAGATGCAGTCCACCGGGCATTCCTCGACGCAGGACCGATCCTGTACGTCCACACATTCGTCGGTGACCACGTAGGTCATCGGTCCTCCTGCGGTTCGGTCGGCCGGCCGCATCCGCGTCGCAGCGGCAGGTCCGGGCGCGCAGCCGATCCGGGGTGCCGGGCCCGTTCCGCGACGTCGCCGGATGCGGGGCGATGTCGTTTGGTGTCAGGCCACGCTAGAGACAGCGCCCAGAGTATGTCAACATACGAGACGTCATCTTGAATGAAGTCACGCTGGCGAGAGGGAGCGGATGGACGACGAGGTACCGGCGCCCCTGCGCCACGCCGCCGCGCGGGCGGTCGACGAGGCCACCCTGGTCGACGCCCTGGCCGCGCTCACCGCCCAGCCCAGCCCGTACGGCCGGGAACGGGCCACCGCGCTCCGGGTCGCCGACTGGGCCACCGCCCGCTGGCCGGAGCTGTCCTGGCGGGTCGACCCGCTGGAGCACACGGCGACCACGCCCGACAGCGCCAACCTGGTCGGCGGCTCCGACCTGGGCGACCGCCCCGAACTGTTGATCTACTCGCACCTGGACACCTCGCTGACCGGCGGGACCGGGTTCGACGCCCCGATCACCGGCCGGCACTCCCCCGCCCCGGCGCTGGAGCTGTCCGGCCCGGCCGGGGAGGTGGTCAGCGGCTTCGGCCTCGGGGTGGCGCGGGCGGCGGCGGCCGCCGCCCTGGTCGGTTACGCCGCCGCCGCCGAGACCCTCCGGGCCGCCGGCCGGCCGCACCGGCTGACCCTGCTGCTCGCCGCCACCGGCACCCACCGCGACGACCCCACCGCCGGGCCGGAGGACGGTGTCGCGCCGGCCCCCACCACCGGCGGGGTCCTGCACCACCTGCGCGGCCGGCCACGACCGGCCGCCGCGATCGTGGCCAAGACCAGCCCGCCGGGCATCCTCACCGCCGAACCGGGGGCGATGTTCCTGCGGGTCCGGCTGTCCAGCGGGTTCCACCCGGCGCTGTTCCGGGACACCGCCACGCCCCCCGGCGGGCTGCTCGCCCACCTCGGCGTGGTCGTCGAGGCGCTGGAGGAGTTCCGTCGGGTGCACCTGGCCCAGCGGGCCGACCCGGACGCCCCGGTCGGGGCGGAACTGGGCCTGGGGGCGGTGCGGGCCGGCCAGCCGGGCAAGCCCGACCTGCTGCCCGGGGTGCTGGACCTGCACCTCTACCTGACCACGGTGCCCGGCGACGATCCGACGCAGATCACCGACGCACTGCGGGCCACCCTGACCCGGCGGCTGCGCGACACCCCGCTGGCCGACTGCGGGCTGGCCGTGGCCGGCCATCCGGCCCACCCGTCCGCGGCCACCCCGCCCACCGCGCCGATCTGCCGGCACGCCGGCGCCGCCTGGCTCGCCGCGTACGGCCGGCCGCCGGTGCCGCTGCGCGGGTGGACCGGGTCGACCGACGGGGTGGTGCTGCGCGCCCGGGGAGTGCCCACCGTACGGCTGGGCCCGCCGGCGTTACCGCCCGATCCGACCGACCCGCGACGGGAAAGGTACGCCCTGCCGGAACTGGTGCGTTTCGCCCGGTTGTACGCGGACATCGCGCTGCGCCACCAGCAGGCATCGACAGGCTGACGTGTCATATGCCATGATACTGTCTCACTCTGCGCACAAAGGAATCCAGATGGCGGACGATGCCCCTTCGCCGGTCAAGAGCGCTGACCCCAGCTCACCGGCGATCCAGACCGTGCAGCGCGCGGCGGTCATCCTCAACGCGTTCACCGCGGCCCGCCCGCGCCTGAGCCTCAACGAACTCACCGCCAGCCTCGGCACCAGCAAGGCCACCGCGCACCGCTACACCAAGGCGCTGCGGGAGAGCAACCTGCTGCGCTACGACGAGCGGGAGGGACTCTACTCCCTCGGCCCGCAGATCCTGACCCTCTCCGCCGCCGCCCGCGCGGCGATGCCGGTGATCAGCATCGCCGGCCCGCGCATGCAGCAACTGGTCCGCGAGATCGACGAGACGGTGGTGCTCAGCGTCTGGGACGGCGACACCGCCGTGGTGGTCCGCGCCGACGACAACACCGACCGGGTGATCCGGGTCAGCGTCCGGACCGGCTCCCGGCTGTCCCGCACCGAATCCGCCCAGGGCCGGGTGTTCTGCGCGTTCCTCCCTGAGGCCGACGTGCCGGGGCTGGCCGAGGAGATCGCCGCCTCCGCCGAGCTGCGCCGGGAGGTCGAGAAGATCCGACGGACCGGCATCTCGGCCAACACGCCCTCGGCCAACGGGGTCCGCAGCATCGCCGCGCCGATCTTCCGGGGCAGCACCCTGATCGCCGCCATGGCCATCGTCGGCACCACCACCTCGGTCCCCGAGGGCACCGACAGCACGCTCGCCATCGCCCTGCAACGCGTCGCCGCCCTGGTCACCGCCGAGCTGGGCAGTGGCGGCAACGGCCACCTGCCGGTCAACGCCAACGGCCAGCACCCTGCGGCCGGCGGCAACGGTCACCGCTGACGTAGGCGGGCCACCCCGGCGTCAGCCCGCGCCGAGCGCCTCGGACAACTCCCGGGCCACCAACCGCAGGCTGTCCGCCGCGGCGGCCTCCACCGCGCCGGACAGCGCCGTGCTGGTGCCCAGTACCGCCAGCGCGGCCACCACCTGGGTCCGCTCGAACACCGGCGCGGCCAGCACGCGTACCCCGGAATCCTCCGGGGAGTTGACCGCGAAACCGTCCCGGCGGACCTGCTCGACGACCGCCCGCAGGCCCGCCGACAGCCGCAACTGGCGGGCCACCGAGGGCGCCTCGGTGGCCGACAGGTAGGCGCAGAAGACCCGGCCCTGCGCCGAGCGCAGCAGATCCAACGGCGAGCCCGTCCGCACGCTGAGCCGCACGTCGCCGCTGGTGTTGTCCATGCAGCGGACCACCGTGGGCGCCTCACCGTTCCACACGCTGAGCACCGAGGTCTGGTTGGTCAACCGGGTGAGCCGGTCCAGGTGGGGTTCGGCGGCGGTGACGATGGGCAGCGCCGCGCGGGCGGCGGCCTCCATCGCCAACACCTGCGGACCCAGCGTGTAGGTGGCGGTGGCCACGTCGAAACGCAGCAGGTTGGCCGCCCGCAACGCACGGGCGTACCGGTGCGCGGTGGCCCGGCTGACGGCCAGGTCGGCGGTCAGCTCGGCCAGGGTGAGCCGGGGCCGCTCCACCGAGAACGCCTGGAGGATGGTGGCGGCCCGCTGCACGGTCTGGATCGCCGGCGCGTCACCGGCCGACTCGTCGACTCCGCCCGTCACCGCGTCACCTCGCACTCGCCGTCCACCGAAAGGCGAACTCTACCGAGCACGGGCCGCATCCGGCGACACGGACACCACCGCACGCCGGGTCCGCAAAGCCGGCTACGCCGGACCGCCCGCCCCCGAACCGGGGACGGGCGGCGGTTCGGAGGCACCCGCGAGCTGACGGTGGACCTCGCCGCTGTCCCAGTAGTCGACCCGGTGGGCGATCAGACCGTCGGCGTCGACCCGGAACCGGAACACGCCACGGATGCGCACCGGGGCCCGGCCGGCCGAGGCCAGCCGGAACGACATCCGGTACGCCACCGCCGCCCGGTCGGCGTCGGCGAGCAGTTCCTCGACCTCGTAGCGCAGGTCGACGAACTCGGCCAGGAAGCCGTCGAGCCGGGCCCGGTACCGGGCCCGGCCGACCACCGTCCGACCGAGGGCGGCGGTGTGCTCGTTGACGAAGTCGACGCTGACGCAGCCGGCGACGGCATCGGCGTCGTGGGCGTTCAACGCCGCCAGGTACCGCTGCACGGCGGCGCGGGTGGACGCTGCGGTCAGCTCCCCCACCGACGCCGCACGGTGTCGAAGACCTGCTGGTCGTGGGAGATCTCGATGACGTTGCCGTCGGGGTCCTTCAGCGCGCAGATGTAGCCGACCGGCGGCGGCATCTGACGCGGCTCCCAGTGCAGGCAACCCAGCTCGCGGGCCCGCCCGGCGATCTCGTCGACGTCCGAACGCTGCGGCACCTCGATGCCGATGTGCGCGAACGGGTGCAGCAGGCCGAGCTGGCCGCCCTTGTCCTTGTTGAAGGAGACGAGCACCAGCACGAACGGGGTCTCGACCTGCTTGTCGTTGGAGAGCCAGACGCTCTCGCCGTCGGCGTCGGCGAACCGCTCCACGACCACCAGCGGGGTGAGCGTGGTGTAGAACGAGATCGCCTTGTCGAGGTCGCCGGTAGGCAACGCCACATGCGTCCATCGGGCTTGGGTCAGGCCGGTCGCCACTGTTACCTCCACCGTACCGAAATGTCCATCACTATCGCTTTCACCAGCCTATTCACTGTTCGGCGGCCGGGTCGATGTGCCGGGGACACAAAGCCGGCGGGTCCGCTTCGACGCGCCGGGACGGTGCCGCCGGCCGGCCCGCGTGCCAGCGTGGGGGCACATCGCGTACGGGAGGACGATCGGATCATGCAGTACCGCAGACTGGGTGGGACCGGGGTCGAGGTGAGCACCCTCTGCCTGGGCACCATGATGTTCGGCGCCTGGGGTAACACCGACGAGCAGGAGTGCCACCGGATCGTCGCCGAGGCGCTCGACGCCGGGATCAACCTGGTCGACACCGCCGACGTGTACGCCCACGGCGAATCCGAGGAGATCCTCGGCCGGGCGCTGCGTGGCCGCCGCGACGACGTGGTGCTGGCCACCAAGTTCCACGAGCCGATGGGGGACGACCGCAACCGGCGCGGCAACTCCCGCCGCTGGATCAGGCAGGCGGTGGAGGGCAGCCTGCGCCGGCTGGGCACCGACTGGATCGACCTATACCAGGTGCACCGCCCCGACCCGCTCACCGACGTCGACCAGACCCTCGGCGCGCTGACCGACCTGGTCCGGGAGGGCAAGGTCCGGATGATCGGCACCTCGGCGTTCCCCGCCGAGCAGATCGTCGAGGCGCAGTGGGTGGCCGAACGCCGGCAGCGGGAACGCTTCACCACCGAACAGCTCGGCTACTCCGTCCTGACCCGGGGTGTCGAGGCCGCCGCCCTGCCCACCAGCGCCCGGTACCGGCTCGGCGTGCTGGTGTTCAGCCCGCTCAACGGCGGCTGGCTGACCGGCAAGTACCGGTCGACGGACGTACCGGCGGACTCCCGTGCCGGACGCAACGGCGACCACTTCGACTTCCGCGACGCCGCCGCCCGGGACCGCAAGCTCGCCCTGGTCGACGAGCTGGCCACCCTCGCCGACGAGAGCGGTCTGACGCTGATCGACCTGGCGCTCGGCTTCGTGCTGAGCCACCCGGCGGTCACCAGCGCCATCATCGGCCCGCGTACCCTCGCCCAACTGCGCAGCCAACTGCCCGCCGGGGAGCCGGCCGGGCTGCCGGCCGACGTGCTGGACCGGATCGACGAACTGGTCCGGCCGGGCCACGACGTCAACCCGGCCGACGCCGGCTACCGGGTGCCGGCCCTGACCGACCCCACCCTCCGCCGCCGACCCTGAGGGTTTTTTGGCGCTGTTGTGCCGGTGTGGCGGTATCGGAGCGCTCTGATACCGCCATACCGGCACGACAGCGCCGAACGGTGGCGCGGTCGTGGTCAGGTCACCCGGAGCGTGGCGGCGAGTTGGATGACCGTGGCGGGGGCGTACGGGTCGCGGACCAGCCGGGCGAGGACCGCGCGGGCCGCGGGCCGCAGGCGTACCTCGCAGGGGGCGGTGCGCTCGGCCGCGACCAGGACCCGGCAGGCGTTGCCCGGATCACCGGCGTTCAGGTAGGCGCGGGCGGCGTCGAGCAGGTGCCCGGCGCGGTGTTCGGTGGGCAGCCACCGCCAGCCGTCGCGGGCGGTGGTCTTCTCGTGCCAGGCCACCGCTGCTCTCGCCTCGCCCAGGTCGAGGGCGGCGACGACCCGGGCCAGATCCACCGCCACCGGTCCGAACCCGGTCCGGTGATGGTCGTGGCCGTCACCCACCCGGTCCGCCATCCCGGCGGCCTCGTCGAGCAGCGCGGCCGTGGCGTGATCGTCGCCGTCACGGGCGGCAGCCAAAGCCGCCTGCACGACCAGCGTCCCGCACAACGACAACTCCGGGGCGGACGCACCGTCGAGGTCGGGCGGGGCGATCCGGTACGCGGCGGCCAGTGCCGTCGACCGGGCCGCCCGCACCCGCCCCGACGCCCGCAACACCTGGCTGAGCTGCACGGTCGCGGCAGCCACCGACCCCACCTCACCGGCCGCGACAGTCATCGCCCGGTCGGCGGCCAACCAGGCCAGATCCACCTCACCGAGCTTGACCAGCAGTGCTGCGGCAAGCCGGTACACCTGCACCAGCACCGGCCGGCCCGCGACCGGATCACCGGCATGGGCACGCTGCGCGCCACCCACCAACCCCGGGAGCATCCCGGTCACCTGCGTATACCGGGCATGCTGGAAGGCGACCCACGCGTGGGTGACGTCCCGCCCCACACGATCCGCCGGCACGACCCGGCCCGGCACTGACGGCCTTCCCACCACGACGTCGTACGTCGACAGCGCCTCCCGGACCCGGTCCACCGCCTCGACCGGACCGGGCACGTCGGCCGGCCGGAGGTCCCGGCCGAGCAGCACACCCGGGTCGATGCTCAGGACAGCGGCGATGTCCTGGAGCGTGGACACCTTGTCCAGCGTCCGGACACCCCGCTCGACCTTGTCCACCCAACTCTTCGACTTACCCAACCGGTCGGCGAACACCTGCTGCGACAACCCACGCCGCCCCCGCCAGTGCGCCACCCGCCGACCGACCGGCAACAACTCACCGCTGTCCACGACGCCACCGCCGATCCGGCACCGCCCGCGTCGTCTCCTCCACCGGAATCCGGTCCGCCTCGGCCTGCGCGAGCAACCGCTGCCGCGCCGCCTCCCGCTCGACCGCCTGAATCCGCTCGCCCCGGCTCTCACCCGGATCACGTTCCCTGTCGCCCACCCGCGTCCCCTCCGCAAGGGCCCGGCGGTACGAACTGAAGCTGCCGCCGCGCACGATCAGCGGCGCAGCGGCGGCCGGTCACCAGACCGACGAGGCGTCACCGCACCGTGGTCAGGACGCTACGGAGCGCGCATGGGAAGGCTGGAACGCTTACGCACCACCCGTGGTCAGGCTCATCCGTTCGCACAGCCCCCGCAGCTCGGGCGAGGTCGCCCCCTTACGCAGCAACGACCGCGCCGTCTCCCGGGCGGCGACCGACGAGCGGGCATGCTGCGGCCCGATCCGCTCCGCAGCGAGCAGCATCCGCACGGCGTCACGATCCCGACCGGTACCCTCGGCCGCCCGGCTCATGTCGAGCCAGAAGTACACCTGGCGCACCGCCGGCAGACCGGCCACCTCCACACCCGCCGCCGTCCGCATCGCCAATTCCGGGCGACCCGTGTCGAGCTGGAACGCCATCGTCCACAGGGCCACGTTCCGTGGGCCCCAGACCAGATCCCAGTTCTCGGTCTCCCCGGTGTGCGCGGCGATCCGCGCCGCCTCGGCGAGATGATCCTCGGCACCGGCCCGCTCCCGCAGACCGGCGAGATGGTGCGCCCGCGCCAGGTGCAGGAACCCCAGCACGTCCAACGCGCCATCGGCAGCGCTACCCGCAAGATCGGCAGCCGCCGCGTCACACCACGCGCGCGCCGGCCCGTACGCCCCGGAGTAGGCCGACACCCGCGCCCGGTTGGCCGCCGCCACCCCGACCGCCACCCCGTCGTCGAGCAACCCGGCAGCCTCGGCACAACGCTCAGCCGCCAGCCAGGCATGGGCCGGATAGCTGACGTTCAGCAACGACCCCATGGCCACGCCGTACACCGGCACCATCTCCGACAACGCAGCCCGCCGGTCCGCCAGGCCGTGCATCGCCGGCACGAGATCCACCAGCCGCCGCAACGCACCCGCGTAATCGCACCGCCCGTACAGTCCGCGCACCAGCGCCGCCTCACGGCGCACCTGTTCGAGCGTCGCCGTCGCGGCGGAGCGCCTGGTCAACGGAGTGTCCATCATGATCCGCCAGACCCGCTCGGCATCAATGCGGGCCGCGTCGAGCTGCCGGTCAGCCGGCGTGTACGCCTGACCCGTCAGATCGACCACCGAACACTCCAGGGCCGCCGCCAGATCCACCACCATGTACCGGTCGGTGCGCTGCCGCCCCCGCTCGATACGCGACCACGACGTATGGGAGATGCCCGCCCGACTGGCCGCATACCGCACGCTCCAACCACGCAACTCCCGACGGGCACGAATACGATCACCGATCGACGGATCGTCAGGAATAGAGCGACGAGGCATCAGCGCACTCCCCCGGTGACACGAGATCCCTGCCAGCCGAAACCGACAGGCTGCCACCACGGACCGTACACCCGTACCACCCGATGCGTGACGCCTGCTCATCCGGCCCATCCGCCGGACGGACGTCGCGTGATCGACTCAATGTCGCCGATGTTGGGGGGTCGAAGTCACTTCGATACCGCCACATCGGCGAAATAGCGAAAAGCGTCGACGGGCGTCCCCGCGACACGGCGAAAGGCGTCGGCGGGGCGGTCAGATCCAGCCCTGTTCCCAGGCGATCGTGGCGGCGTCGGTGCGGGAACCGACGTTGAGTTTCGCCATCGCGGACGAGATGTGGTTGCGGACGGTGCCGTGGGCGAGGCCGAGCTGCCGCGCGACGTGCTTGGTGGGCAGGCCGTCGCGGGTCAGCCGCAGTACGTCGATCTCCCGGGGCGTCAGCGGGCTCTCCTGCTCGGTCAGCGCCGACGCGGCGAGACGGGCATCGATGTAGCGTTCGCCGGCGGCCACCGACCGGATGATCCTGGCCAGCTCGGATGCCGGGGTGGACTTCGGCACGAAGCCGTGCACCCCGGCGTTCAGCGCCCGCTTCAACGTCCCCGGTCGGGCGTGCCGGGTGACGATGACGACCTGCGTCGCGACGAGCCGCAGCAGCCGGCGGGCGGCGTCGACCCCGTCGAGTCCGGGCATTTCGAGGTCGAGCAGGGTCAGGTCGGGGCGGTGGGTGACGACGGCGGCGACGGCGGCCTCGCCGTCGGCGACGTCCGCGACGACCTCGATGTCGGCCTCCAGGGAGAGCAGCGCCACGAGCGCGCCCCGGATGAGTTCCTCGTCGTCGGCGATCACGATCCGGATCACCGGCCGGTCCCCCGTCGTCTCCCCGGCGGGGTCGCCTCCTGCGGGGCAGGCCCCGCAGCGTCCGGCGCGGGGATGCGGACGACCAACACGAACGTGTCACCCGCGCGGGTGGTCTCGACCGTTCCGCGCTGGGCCGCGACGCGTTCGGCGAGGCCGGCCAGGCCCGTGCCGTCGCGGCGCGGCACCCCGGCGGCGTCGTTGGTGACGGTCAGCCGGTACTCCGCCGCGACGCGGACGAGTTCGATGGTGGCGTCGGTCGCCCGGCTGTGCCGTAGCACGTTGGTCACCGCCTCCCTGATCGCGACGGCGAACACCGCGCCGAGGGCCACGGGCAGGTCCGGGGTGTCGATGCGTGCGGTGCAGCGGATGCCGGCGGAGCGCAGCACCGCCGCCGCGTTGCGTGCCTCCGTCGCCACGGTGACGGTGCGGTAGTCGTTCACCACCGCGCGGGTGTCGTCGAGGGCGACCTGCGCGATCCGGCGGATCTCGGCGATCTCCCGGCCGGCCCGTTCGGGCTGGCCGGTCAGCAGGCGCTCCGCCAGTTCACTCTTCAACGCGATCACCTGGAGGTTGTGGCCCTGGATGTCGTGCAGGTCGGTCGCGAACCGGAGCCGCTCCCGCGCCACCGCCAGGTCGGACGCGAGCCGGCGGGCGTGTTCCAGCCGCAGCACCACCTGCTGCACCCAGACCGCGCTCAGCGGCAGCAGGGTGAACACCGCGAGGGTGCTGAGCACGATGGCGTCGGCGGCCGCATCGGGCGGCGGCCCGACGCGCGACGGGGCCAGCACGCCGATCAGGCCGCCGAGACCGATCACCGCCCAGCAGCCGAGGATCACCGTCGCCCGCCACCGGCCCCGGACCAGACAACTGAGCACCCCGCCCGCCATCGCCAGGGTGAACGCCCACCCCCAGCCGGCGAACGGCGGCACGACGGCCAGCACCCACACCGCGCCGGACAGCGCCAGCAGCACCAGGACGAGCGGATGGCCGGGCGGCACCTCGTCGGGGCCCCGCAGCAGCAGGGGAATCGCGGCGAGCCCGGCCAGGACGGCGGCGGTCGTCGCGGCCACCAGGACGACCGTCCGGGGGCCGCTTGCCACGCCGACGCCGAGCAGCACCTGCACGACGCCACCGATCAGCATGCCCAGCCCCAGCGAGAGCACCGTGAACAGGCGCATCGCCCGCAGGTCGGCGGCCACTCGCGGCGCACCCTGCCAGGTGTCCGTCACCGGCTCAGCGTAGCGACCGGGCCGTCAGGAAGGCCCTGGTCTGCTGGGCGATCTCCGGCGACAGGGTGTGGTGCAGGTAGTGGTCGCCCGTCAGGAGGACGACCTGACCGGTGTCGACGCTCGCCGCCTGCCGCTCGTGCAGGGCGACCCAGTCCGCCACGTCGGTGTCGTTCGACCGGACGAACAACAGGACGGGAAGCCCCTTGGGGAAGGTCTTCCCGCTGACCGCGGCGAAGTTCGCCGGGACGTGCTCCATCTCGTTCACCATGGTCGGGGCGGCCGTGTTCTTCGCGGTGAGCAACCGCAACTGCTCCCGGGTCCGCTCGTCGTAGGGCAGGCCCGCGTACGGGTCGTCGGCGATCGCCGCCAGGGCGCGGGTGAGGCCGAGCCTGCTCAGGCCGACGATCACGCCGGTGGGGATCGGGTCGTCCCAGCCGGGCTGGTCGGGGACGCTGCTGTCGATGCCGACGAAGGCGACGAGTTCGTCGGGGTAGCTGGCGGCGTAGGTCAGCGCGTAGATCCCGGCGACCGAGTGGCCCATCAACACGTACCGGTCGATGCCGAGGTGCCGCAGCGCCTCGTGCACCTCCCGGGTGATGTTCGCGGCGGTGCGGTCGGTGTCGGCGGGGTCGCTCAGGCCGGTGCCGAACGGTTCGACCGCGACGACCCGGTAGGTGCGCTGGAGTTCCGTGATCAGCGGTTGGAAGTCGAGCCCGGGGGCGGCGGTGCCGAGGCCGGGCAGCAGCACGATCGTCTCGGCACCGCTGCCCGCGACCACCACGTTCATCTGCTTGCCGTCCATAGGGACGAGTTGCCCGTACCGGGTGATCGAGGAGGCTTCCGACCTCGTCGCCACGACGTTGACCACGGCGGTGGTCGCGAGCAGGAGCACCGGCACGGCGACCAGGACACCGAGGGTGGTGAGCACGACTCGCACGGGCTTACGCATGGGTTCTTCTTTCGGATCGGCGGCGCATCCGGATCACTCCCGGGATGCCTGACCAGCCAATCAAGCGCGCGAGGCGCTGGAGAAGTGTCCCGCTGTCACGACCGATCGTGACAAAAAGTCATGGTATGCCCCGTGGGACCGCCGGGTCCTCGTGAGCAACGAGAGACGACCCCCACGGCGGGCGGGTGCCGACCCAGAAACCCACACGGCGCAGCGACCGCCACCGGAGGAGGGTGGCCGCTGCGCCGTGTGGGCGGACCGGAGTCGGGGAATCCCCCGTCAGGTGGTGCCGCGTTGGAACGGTTGGGCCAGCGCCCGGGGTTCGCGGTGGGCGGTGGCGAACACCAGCATCGCCAGCAGGGCCAGCAGGTAGGGCGCGGCGATCAGCAGCTGCGAGTTCATGGTGACCCCGAGCGCCGGCAGCGCCAGCCGCATCGCGTCGGCCAGGCCGAAGACGACGCAGCCGATCAGGGTCCGGCCCAACCGCCAGGCCCCGAAGATGACCGCCGCGATGACCAGGTAGCCCCGGCCGGCGGTCATGTTCTGGTTGAACGAGCCGACCTCGCCGACGGCCAGGTACGCCCCGCCGAGCCCGGCGAGCAGCCCGCACCACAGCAGCGCCTGCCGCCGTCGCTTGTTGACCTCGATCCCGCTGACGTCGGCGGCCTGCGGGTTCTCCCCCACCGCCCGCAGTTCCAGCCCCCACCGGCTGCGCTCGACCAGCCACCAGGTCAGCGGGATCACCGCCAGCAGCAGGTAGACCGGCCAGCGTTGCACGAACAGCATCGGGCCGACGATCGGGATGTCCCGCAGCACGGGGATGTCCACCTGCCAGACCTGGTGGCCGGTGAAGGTGCTCACCGTGATCAGGTAGCTGGTCAGGCCGAGCACCAGCGCGTTGAGCACCAGGCCGACGACGAACGTGTTGATCTGCACCCGGTGCGACAGGACGCCGTGCACGAACGCCACCGCGACCCCGACCAGCGCACCGGCCACCAGGCCGATGGTGGCGCTGCCGGTGGCGCTGGCGACCGCGATCGACCCGAACGCCGCCCCGAGCATCATCGCCTCGACGGAGATGTTCAGGGTGCCGGCGCGCTGGGCGACGTACTCCCCGCAGGCGGCGAAGGCCAGGGGCACGGTGAGCCGGGCCCCGCTGGAGAGGATGGTGGCGATGTTGTCGGCGGCGCTCATGCCAACCTGCCTTCCATGGCGTCCTTGGTGCCGGCGGTCCCGGCGTCGCCGGGGTCCGCCGGTTCCGGCGCGGCGGACCGGGGGGCCGGCACCGACGCCGCCGGGGCCGGCGGGTCGGCCGGCTCGGGCGTGGCCACCGCGGCGACCGGGGTGGTCGGGGTGGTGGGGGTCGCCGGCTGGTCGGCCAGGCGGCGTCGGCGCAGCATGCCGATCACCACCGGCGGTGCGACGAAGGCCAGCACCAGCAGTGCCTTGACCACGTCGACCAGGAACGACGGCACGCCGGTGGCGGCCAGGAAGCTACCGCCGGCCCGCAGCACGCCGAACAGCACCGCCACCGGGATGGCCAGCAGCGGGTTGTTCCGGGCGACCAGGGCGACCAGCAGGCCGTCCCAGCCGATGTTGAGCGACATGCCCGGCTGCAACCGGTTGGTGCCGACCGGGCTGGTCAGCAGCAGCGCGCCGGCCAGGCCGGCCAGCGCCCCGGAGATCGCCAGGGCGATGCCGCCGAGGGCGCCGACCCGCACGCCCGCGTGCCGGGCCGCCGCCGGGTTGAGGCCGACCATCTTCAACCGGAAACCCCACCGGGTACGCGCCATCACCAGCGCCAGCACGACCGCCACCACGACGGCCAGCACCAGACCGCCGTTGAGCTGGAGGTTCGGGTAGTCGCCGAGGGAGGTGAGCCGGGCGTTCTCCGGCACCGGGTTGGACTGGGGCGACAGGGTGCCCCGGCCGAGCCGGGACTCCTGGAGCAGCCACGGCGTGTTCACCGCGAACGAGATGAGCTGCTGGGCGAGGAACGTCATCAGCATCGTGCTCACCACGATGTTGACGCCCCGGAACCGGTACATCAGGGCGCTGAGCCCGGCCCAGACGCCGGCACCGACCACCGAGGCGAGCAGCACCAGGACCAGCAGCAGCGGCCCGGGTACGGCCAGCCGCAGGCCGACCCACGCGCCGGCGAGCGCGCCGATCAGCACCTGCCCCTCCTGGCCGATGTTGAAGAAGCCGGAGCGGGCGCTGACGCAGGCCCCGACGGCGACCAGCAGCAGCGGCGCGACGTACAGCAGGGAGGTGGACCAGGCCGCCGGGGTGGCCATGCTGCCCTGGTAGAGGGCCTTGGTGGAGGCGGCCGGCGAGCCGCCGGTGACCGCGATCAGCAGGGCCGACAGGCCGAGCGCGACGCCCACCGTGGCGACCGTGGCGAGGCCGACCTGCCAGCCACCGGGGCCGGGGTTGAGCCGGCGCAGCAGCCGCTGGCCGGTGCCGTCGATACCGAGGGTGGCCATCAGTGACTCACCCCGCCGACCAGCATGCCGAGCCGCTCGGCGGTGGCCTCGGCGGTGGGGAGCACCCCGACGATCCGGCCGGAGGAGATCACCGCGATCCGGTTGGCCAGGGCCATCACCTCCTCCAGCTCCGTGGAGATCAGCAACACCGCCACCCCTTCCGCGGCGGCCTGCCGCAGCCGCACGTACATGTCTTCGATCGCGCCGACGTCCAGCCCGTGGGTGGGTTGCGCGGCGACCAGCGCCTTCGGCCCGGCGGACAGCTCCCGGGCGAGCACCACCCGCTGCTGGTTGCCGCCGGAGAGGCTACGCAGCGGGGTGTCCGGCGAGGGCGCCACGATGTTGAACTCGGCCATCTGCCGCTGGGCGATCCGGTGCATCCTGCGTCGGCTGAGCACCCCGCGTGCGGTGACCCCGGCGAGGGACTTCATCACCAGGTTCTCGGCGACGCTCATGTCGAGCACGACGCCGGAGTGGTGCCGGTCCTCGGGCACGATGCCGAGACCGGCGGTGTGCAGCGCGCCGGGCCGGACCAGGTCGACCGGCCGGCCGTCGAGCTCGACGGTGCCGGAGTCGGGGACGAGCAGCCCCGACAGCAGCTCACCGACGGTGGCCTGGCCGTTGCCCTCGACGCCGTACAGGCCGACGATCTCGCCGGGGGCGACGTCGAGGCTGAGCTTGTCCAGCACCGGCAGGCCGCCGACGAGCAGGGTCACCTCGCGCAGCCGCAGCGCCGCCGGCTGCTCCGGCGTCGTCGGGTCCCCGGCCGCGGGGGCGACGCCCTCGACCGGTTCGGGACGCTCCACCGGCAGCAGGCCCAGCGCCGCGCTCTCGGACTGCAACGACACCTCCCGGCCGACCATCTGCCGGGCGAGTTGCTGGGCGGTGGTGTCCTTCGTCGCGCCGTGGAACGCCACCGCGCCGCGCCGCAGCACGGTCACCCGGTCGGTGGCCGCCATGATCTCGGCGAGCTTGTGGCTGATCAGGATGACCGCCCGCCGTTCCGCCTGCACCACCCGGCGCAGCACGGTGAACAGCTCCGCCGACTCGGCCTGGGTGAGCACCGAGGTCGGCTCGTCCAGGATCAGGATGGACGGGTCGCGGCGCAGGCACTTGATCAGCTCGACCCGCTGCCGTTCCCCGGCGGAGAGCCGGTCGATGCGGGCGTGCGGGTCGATGGGCAGCCCGTACCGGCGGGACACCTCCTCGACCTGGGCGCAGGCCGCCGCCCGGTCGATCCGCCCGGTGTCGCCGAGGATGACGTTCTCCCAGACGGTGAGCGGTTCGATCAGGCTGAAGTGCTGGTGCACCATGCCCAGGCCGAGGTCGGCGGCGACCTGCGGACTGTCGATCTCGACCGGTTCGGTGCCGCGCGTGATGGTGCCGGCGTCGCGGTGTACCAACCCGAGCAGGATCTTCATCAGGGTCGACTTTCCGGCCCCGTTCTCGCCGAGCAGGCCGTGGATCTCGCCGGGTCGTACGGCGAGATCCACGGCGTCGCAGGCGACAACCGGACCGTAACGCTTGCTGACCCCGCGCAGGGTGAGAGCCGGCGTCAGCTGGTCGTCAACGTCCACAGTCCGTTACACCTCGTTGGTCGTCGGGCAGCGGGGGTCAGGAGCCGAGCTTGGCGACCGTCGCGGCGGTGTCGGTCTTGCCGCTGGCCACGTCGGCGACGAAGGCGTCCATCTTCTGGGTCTGCTCCGGAGTCGGCTTGCAGATCTTGACGGCCGGGAACGGGTCCTTGCCGAGCTCCCACTTCTTGGTGGTGCCGAGGGTCATCTCACCCTTGGCGAACAGCTCCAGCGCGGCGGCGAAGTACGCGCCCGGGTCGAAGATGACCGAGATGTCGAAGCGCGGGTCGGTCGAGTCGCACCGGTCGGTGCCCGGGGTCAGGGTGAGCGCGCCACCGGTGTTGGCCAGCTTGGCGGCCGCGTCGGTGGCCCCGCCCAGGTACGGGTAGACGACCTTGACGCCCTGGCTGATCTGCGCCTGGACGGCCTCCCGGGCCTTCGCCGAGTCGTTGAAGTCACCGGTGTAGGTGGTCACCAGGGTCGCGTTCGGCACCACCATCCGGATGCCGGCCTTGTACGCCTTGGCGGCGTTGACCGAGAAGTCGGCCTCCATGCCGGTGACGAAACCGGCCTTGGTGGCGTTCTTCGCCTGCATGACCAGGCCGGTGGCGTACCCGGCGGCGAGCATGCTCTGGTTGGGGTCGTCGCTGGACAGCGTCACCCGGGGGCTCTGCGGGATGTTCTCCGACGACGGCACGTACCAGGAGGTCTTGGCGCAGACCGGCTCCTCGGAGGCGGGGATGGCGTCCTTGAGCTCGGAGGCCCCGAGCGCCACCATGTCCACGCCCTGCTGGCACAGCGCGCGGGCGGCGCTGAGCGCCTCGGTCGGCGGCACGTTGCCGCGCTTGATGACCTGCCAGCCCTTCTCGGTGGCGAACTTCTCGGCACCGACGACGAAGCTCTCGTAGTAGCCGTTGTCGTTGATGTCGCCGGGGCTGAGCACGCCGATGACGACCTTGCCGTCACCGTTGGCGTCGGGCTGCCCGGCGGGGGCCGTACCGCTGCTGGCCGAACCGGCCGCCGACGGCGCGGTCGCGTCGTTGCTCGCGCAACCGACCAGGGCGAACCCCAGCGCCCCGGCGAGCAGCGCCGCCGGACCCCGACCAATCCTCATTGTCATGGTGCTTTCCCTTCACGTGGGGTCGGCGCGCCGCCCGGCACGGACCGGCGCGCGGAGTACTCGGTCGCTGGCACGGTGGGCCAGCGAGGGGGGATGTCGATGCCGACCCGGCGCAGCAGGGCGGCCCGACGCTGGGCGGCCTCCTCGCGCAGGGCGTCGACGTCGACGGTGGTGACCCGCCGGTCGCGGACCACCAGCCGGCCGTCGACCAGGACGTCCCGGACGGTGTGCCCGGCCGCGCCCCAGACGAGCTGGGTGGGCAGGTCACCGCGCGGGGTCCAGGGGACGGTCCGGGTGTCGAGCAGCACCAGGTCGGCGGCCTTGCCGACCTCGATCGAACCGGTCCGCGCCCCGAGCCCGACGGCGGCGGCGCCGTCGACGGTGGCCAGGGCGAAGACCTCGTCGGCGCGCAGCGGGTCGGGGACGCCCCGGTCCCGCTCCAGGCCGGCGAAGAGTCGGGCGGCCCGCCACAGGTCCGGGGTGTCCCCGGCGTTGTGCGAGTCGCAGCCCAGCGCGAGCCGGCCGCCGGCCCGGTGCAGCGCGGTGTGCCGGCCGGCCCGGGTGAAGCCCTGGCCGAGCCGCAGGTAGGCACCCGGGCAGGAGGCGACCGCCGTGCCGGTCTCGACGAGCGCGTCGACCTCGGCGTCGTCGAGCCACACCGCGTGGCCGAGCAGCAGCCGGGGGCCGAGCACGCCGAGGTCGGCCAGGTGCCGCACCGGCCGGGCCCGACCGGCGGCGGCGAAGGCGGCGGCGTCCTCGGGGCCGGGCGACAGGTGCCAGGTCATTCCGACGTCGAGCCGGTCGGCCAACTCCGCCGCGCCGGTGAACAGGTCGTCGCTGACCAGGTCGTGCCCGACCAGGGTGATCCAGCCGGTGACCAGCGGGTCGCCGGCCAGTGCGGCGACCGTCTCGGCCTGCACGGCGAGGGTCTCGGCGGCCGGTCGGGCGTACGGGGCGTCGTCGGCGTCCCAACCCCAGCCGCCGACCCGGGCCCGGATGCCGGCGGCGCGCAGCCCGGCGGCGACCCGCAGCGGGTGCGCCACCGTCCCGGGTTCCAGCAGGGTGGTGACCCCGTAGCTGAGCGACTCGACGGCGGTGAGGGTGGCCGACAGTTCGTCGTCGTCGCCGGTGACCGCGGCGTGCAGCGGCACGATCCAGTCGAAGATCGCCTGCTGGGCCGGTACGTCGTCGGGGATGCTGCTGCGCACCAGCGGGTCGGCGGTGGTGTGCTGGTGGGCGTTGACCAGACCGGGGACGACCACGCAGCCGGTGGCGTCGAGTTCGGGGCTGCCCGGGTACGCCGCGCGCAGGGTCGCCGCCGGGCCGATCGCGGCGACCCGGCCGTCGACCACGGCGATCGTGCCGCCGGGGACGACCGCCCGGTCGGGGGCCATGGTGACGATCTCGGCGTCGACGATCAGCAGGTCCGCCGGGCGGGGGTCGGCGGTGGCCGCCGTCGGGATGGTGGTCATGGCCGTACGAGGATCTTGCCGACGAGGTCACCGGACTCCTGCCGGGCGTACGCCTGCGCCAGGTCGGCCAGCGGGTACTCCGCGCCCCGGAGCACCCGCAGGCCACCGGTGAAGTAGGCGTCGAGCATGTCGGCGAAGTCGGCCGGGCGGTAGGCCCCGGCCCCGAGCAGCCGCAGCCCCCGCCGGTAGACGTCGGAGAGGGAGAAGCTGACCTGGTCGCCGGTGGTGTTGCCGAGCAGCACGATCCGGCCGCCGGTGCGCAGGCTGGCCAGCGAGGTGGCCCAGGTGGCGGTGCCGACGTGGTCGACGACCAGGTCGACGCCGTGGCCGTCGGTGTGCTCGCGTACCCGCTCGACGGTGTGGTCGTCGAGGTCGAGCACGTCCGCGCCGAGGTCGGCGGCGACGGCCCGCTTGGCCTCGGTACGGGCCACGGCGAGCACCCGGGCGCCGGCCCGGCGGGCGAGTTGGATGGCGGCGATGCTGACCGCGCTCGTGGCGGCCTGCACCAGCACCCACTCCCCGGGGCGGACGGCGCCGACGCCGTGCACGGCGTGCCAGCCGAGGCTCCAGGCGGTGGGCAGCGCGGCGGCCTCGGCGAGGTCGACGTGGGCGGGCACCCGGTGCACGACGGTGGCGGGGACGGTGACGTACTCGGCGAAGCCGCCGGGCCGGTTGCCGCCGACCACGGCCAGCGTGGCGCAGTAGCCCGGCTGGCCGTTCTTGCAGGTGGCGCAGGTTCCGCAGCCGATGGTCGGGTCGATCAGCACCCGGTCACCGGGGCGTACCGTGGTGACCTGCGGCCCGACGGCGCTGACCTGGCCGGCGACGTCCATGCCGCCGGTGTGCGGCAGGGTGAAGCCGGGGAGCAGGGCGGTGTGCCGCTGGAGCAGGTCGAGGCGGTTGAGGGCGGCGGTGTGCACCCGGACGACCACGTCGGCGGGGCCCGGCTCGGGGTCGGGCAGGTGCCGCAGGCTCAGCACCTCGGGACCCCCGAAACCGGTCTGGACCATCGCCCGCACCGCAACCTCCCCCATGGTCTACCAGTCAATATGGCGTCTTGCATTGTGATTCTCGCTGCTTGGGGACGTACTCTGCCTGCGGGGCGGCGGCGTGTCAACGGCTTGCCGCAAAAGAGGCGGAACGGTTAACGAAGCCGGGCGTCCAGGCTGTTCACAGGCCACCCACCAGGGGATCAACCGGCCTCGGACGCGGCCAGCAGATCCCGCGCGACCAGCGCCGTACGCAGCACCGCGACCGTCTGCGGGTCGAGCGGATCGACCCCCAGCAGCCGCTTGATCAGGCCGACCCGGTAGCCCACCGAGTTGCGGTGCAGGTGCAGCCGTTCGCTCACCGCCTGCCGGCTGCCCCCGGTCGCCAGCCAGCAGTCCAGGGTGCGCAGCAGGTCGTCGCGGTGGGCGATCGGCCCCAGGTGCCGGTGCACGTACCAGCGCAGCCGCTCGTCCGGCACCGCCAGCAGGACCTGCGCCAGGCCGGCCTGCCCGAACGGCAGCTCGGACCGCCCGTCCGACGAGCGCAGCAGCAGCCGCAGCAGCCGGTCCGCGTCGCGGAACGAGGCCGCCGTCCGGGCCGGCCCGGTCACCAGCGGCCCGGCGACCACCCGGACCTGCCCGGGGCCGACGATCTGGTCCAGCCGGGCCCGCAACCGGGTCACCTCGCGCTCGACGTCGCCGTTCAGCAGGGTCCAGGCCAGCCGTCCCTCGGCCAGCACCGGCCGGTCCAGCCAGCTCAGCGCGGACGCCCAGCGGCGCTGCTGCTCCCCGGTGTAGGCGATCCCGGCGACGGCGTGCGGCTGGTCCAGCCGCCAACCGTGCGCCGCGCCGGCCCGCAGCAGTTCCGCCTCGCCCATCCGGGGCGCCGACGGCGATCCGGCCGGCCCGCCGGGGCCGCCGCGCA
>NZ_JACGMO010000080.1:0-35026 GCF_015354745.1 Micromonospora sp. S-DT3-3-22 | reverse complement strand
CAGCAGCGCGACGTGCCACAGCGCGCCCGGGGCGAGCAGGGCCACCGCGCCGGGCAGCGGGTAGCGCCGCGCCGGCAGGGCGGGCCGGGTCAGCAGCGTCACCCACAGCAGCAGGACCGCGCCGAGCAGCGCCACCGGCACGAGCCGGTCGGCCGGCCCGACGAGCCGGATCAGCGGCAGGCCGACCCCACCGGCCACGGCCAGCCCCACCGCCAGCACGAGGCGACGTCGACCTCGTGCGGGAGCGGCGGCCAGCGCACCGGCCACGGTCACCGCCAGCAGGAGCAGAGCGGTGGCCAGGGGCGCCGGGCCGAGGGCGGGTTCCCGGTCGGTCGGCGACCGGGTCAGCACGGCGGTCAGCGCCAGCGCCGCCGCGACGGCGGCCACCCCGGCCAGGACGGCCCGGTCCCGGCCGCCCGTCCGGAGCGGGCCCGCCGGAAAGACGGTACGGTCCGACCTGGCCACTACCGCCGCGCCGGGCGTGTCTCCCGGGCCGGTCCCGTCCGCCCGGCGGTGGGGACCGTCCACACCGGTCGCGCCGTCCCGGCGTACGGCGAGCAGCACGGTGATGGCGACGGCCAGCCAGCCGGCGGCGACGAGTGACACGGTCGCGCCGGGGCCGGTGGGGTCGGCCCGGTCGACGGCGACGTCGGCGGCCAGCGCGCCACCGCCGAGCAGCACGGCCGGCACCAGCCACGAACGCCGGCCGCCACCGGCCAGCACCAGCCCGGACGCTACCGCCATCAGTGCCAGGAAACGCAGGTCACGGGCCCAGTAGGTGGACGTCTCGGGGAGCCGCTCCGACCACGGGCCGACCGGTTCGGTGAGCGGTTGCCACACGGTCATGCCGACCGCCCAGAGCGGCACGGCCAGGGCGGCGAGCCCGACGCCGACGGCGGCGAGCCGGCCGCCCGATCGCGGAGCGTGACCGGCCGGGATGGGCATCATGGATGGTCAGACGCCATCCGGGCGGCTACGGTTCCCCCTCTGGGGAGGTGCCGTCGGTGTACGTCGTGTCCGTGATCAACTACAAGGGCGGGGTCGGCAAGACCACCGTGACCGCGAACCTCGGGGCCGAGCTGGCGAACCGGGGGATGAAGGTACTGCTGATCGACCTCGATCCGCAGACCAGTCTGACGTTCAGCTTCTACGACCCGGACGACTGGCGGGAACGGCTGCGCGACGGCCGTACCGTGAAACGCTGGTACGACGGCCTGCGCGGGGACACCCCGGCGGTGACGCTGGGTGAGCTGGTGGTCTCCCCCGGCCCGGCCAACGCCCACCTGACCGGGGCCGGCCGGCTGGACCTGATCGCCTCGCACCTCGGCCTGGCCGACATCGACCTGGCGCTGGCCCGGGGCGTGGCCGACGGGGAGGACTACGACCGGGAGCTGTTCCGGGTCCGTGGCGCGCTGGCCGAGGGGCTGCACGACGCGGCGCTCGACGGCTACGACCTGGTGCTCATCGACTGCCCGCCGAACTTCAACGTGGTCACCCAGTCCGCCGTCATCGCCAGCGACCACCTGCTCATCCCGGCGAAGGCCGACTACCTGTCCACCCTCGGCATCGACCATCTCTGCGGCAGCGTCCGGGAACTGGTCGACCGGTACAACGCCGACGCCCGCCGGTTCGCCACCAGCCGCCGGCACCACAAGGTCGCCCCGGACGTGGCCGGGGTGGTCTTCACCATGATCCAGTTGACCGCGCAGCGGCCGATCGCCGCCCATCAGGGCTACCTGGACCAGGTACGGGCGCTCGGGCTGCCGGTCTTCCCCACCGCGCTACGGGAGAACGTCACGCTGTTCGCCGGGAACACCCCGCGCGGCGTTCCGGTGGTGCTGCGGCACCGGGTCACCGCACCGGTGGTGCAGGAGGAACTGCGGCAGATCACCACCGAGTTCATCGCCCACCTGCAACCCCGCGAGGTGACGGTGTGAGCGGTCCGGAGTCGGCGGGGGACGTCGCGGTCGTCGTCCTGGCCCGGGTGGGGGAACTACTGGCCGGGCTGTCGGCCGCCGACGCCCTCGCGCTGGCGCAGGGGCGGGCCCGGCTGGTCGTCGCCCCGGTGGCCCCGCCCCGGGACGTTGCGGACCGGATGGCCGGGCCGGTGCCGTCCGCCCCGTCGGGCGTCGACCTGGCCGCCGCGTCGGCCACGTTGGACGCCTTCGTCCACCGCCGGGACGGTACTGAGTACCTGACGCCGTGGGCGATGCGGGACCTGCGCGCGTTGGCCGCCCGGCTCGGCCTGCGCGGGGTGGCCGGCCTGCGCAAGGCGGAACTGGTGGAACGGCTGGTCGACCGGACGATCGGGTTCCGGGCCGCCTCCGCCGCCGTCCGCGCCCGCTGAACCGGCCCCGGCCCGGCCGCGCCGGCCGGGAGCAGCGGGCGACGCGGCGTCGGCCCGCAGACGGGAGAAGCCGGCCTGACCGGCCCGGACCTGCTCGTCCGTCCGGACGGAGCCGCCGGTCTCGATCTTGTGCGGCACCGGGCCGGTGGATACGCTCCCGCGGCTGTCTCCACCTGAGAAAGGACCGTCGTGACCGCTCCTGTCACCACCCAGAAGTCCTGGGTCGTCGCGCTGCTGCTCTGCTTCTTCCTCGGTGTGCTCGGCGCGCACCGGTTCTACACCGGCAAGGTCGGCACCGGCGTGCTCCAGCTGATCACCATCGGCGGGTTCGGCATCTGGGCGTTCATCGATCTGATCATGATCCTGGTCGGCGCGTTCCGCGACAAGCAGGGCCAGCCGCTGGTCAAGTGAGGCGACGGGCCGGGACCGCACGGTCCCGGCCCGACCGGCGTCCGGCGCGGCCCGGCACCACGCCGCGACGGGAATTCACCTCGGCGACCTCCCGCCGGGCGGGTCCCGGCCGATAACATCGCCGGGCATGGATATGAAGAGCAGCATCCGCCCGCGAACCGGGCGGCTGGTCACCGTGCTCACCGCCGCCGTCACCCTGGCGGTCCCGGTGGCGGTGGTCGCGACGTCGGCGTCGGCGGCGGCCACGTCGACCGTGGCGCAGGCACTCGCCACCCAGGACGGCCGGACCGCCACGGTCACCGGTTACGTCATCGGCCAGCCGACCGCCACCAGCACGGTGCTCACCTCCGGCTACACCGCCGACACCGCCATCGCCCTGGCCGACACGGCCACCGAGACCGGCACCAGCCGGATGCTCTACGTCCAGATCACCGCCGACTACCGCAGCACGTTCGGGCTGCTGACCAACCCGTCGCTGCGCGGCCGGCAGGTCACCGCGACCGGGACGCTGACCGCGTACTTCAGTCACGGCGGGTTGAAGAGCCCGACCGCGATGAGCCTCGGCGGCGGCAGCACCCCGACGCCCACCGCCACCACCGCCTCCCCCACCCCGGTGCCGACGGGCTCCACCGGGCCCTACGACTCGACGTACTACGCGAACGCGATGGGCAAGACCGGCAGCCCGCTGCGCACGTCCCTGCACACCATCATCAGGACCCAGACGAAGCTCAGCTACGACCAGGTGTGGGAGGCGTTGAAGGACACCGACCAGGACCCGGCGAACGCCAACAACGTGATCCTGCTCTACAGCGGACGGTCGCAGAGCAAGAGCAGCAACGGCGGCGGGGCCAACGACTGGAACCGGGAGCACGTCTGGGCCAAGTCGCACGGTGACTTCGGCACCGCCACCGGGCCGGGCACCGACGTGCACCACCTGCGTCCCGAGGACGTGACGGTCAACTCCACCCGGGGCAACAAGGACTTCGACACCGGCGGCAGCGCGGTCGCCGAGGCCCCGGGCAGCTACAGCGACGCCGACTCGTTCGAGCCCCGCAACGCGGTCAAGGGCGACGTCGCCCGCATGATCATGTATATGGCGATCCGGTACGAGGGCGACGACGGCTGGCCGAACCTGGAGATGAACAACTCGGTCACCAACGGCTCCGCGCCCTACCTGGGCCGGCTGCCGGTGCTGCTGCAGTGGCACCGCCAGGACCCGCCCGACGCCTTCGAGCAGCGCCGCAACCAGCGCATCTACGAACGCTGGCAGGGCAACCGCAACCCGTTCGTCGACCATCCGGAGTGGGCCACCGCGATCTGGGGCTGAACGGGCCGGTTGTCTCAGATCACCCCGGTCGGGCGGTGAGGAAACCGCCCGACCGGGTAACCCACCGACATGGCCAACACCGTTACCGACATCAGCCTCAACGACGGCAACACCATCCCGCAGCTCGGCTTCGGGGTCTACCAGATCGAGCCGAAGGACACCGCCGAGGCCGTCGGCCGGGCGCTGGAGATCGGCTACCGGCACATCGACACCGCCGAGATGTACGGCAACGAGGCGGAGGTCGGCGAGGCGGTCCGCGCCTCCGGGCTGGACCGGGGCGACGTCTTCGTGACCAGCAAACTCAACAACGGCTTCCACCGCCCCGAGGACGCCCGCAGGGCGTTCGAGTCGACGCTGGCCGCGCTGAAGATGGACTACGTCGACCTGTTCCTCATCCACTGGCCGCTGCCCACCCGCTACGACGGCGACTTCGTCTCCACCTGGAAGGCGCTTGAGGAGTTCCAGCGCGACGGTCGGGCCCGCTCGATCGGGGTGTCGAACTTCCAGGTGCCGCACCTGGAGCGGCTGGCCGCCGAGGCCGACGTGGTGCCGGCGGTCAACCAGGTCGAGGTGCACCCGTACCTCACCAACGAGCAGGTGCGCGCGTACGGCAGGGAGCACAACATCCTCACCGAGGCGTGGTCCCCGATCGCCCAGGGCAGGGTGCTCGACGACCCGACGGTCGTCGACGTCGCCGAGCAGGTGGGCCGTACCCCCGCCCAGGTGGTGCTGCGCTGGCACGTGCAGCGCGGCGACATCGTCTTCCCGAAGTCGACCACCCCGAAGCGGATCGAGGAGAACTTCCAGCTTTTCGACTTCACCCTGGACGACACGGCGATGGAGCGGATCAGCGGACTGGACAAGGGCGAGGCCGGCCGGACCGGCCCGAACCCGGACGAGTTCGACTATATCCCCGCCTGAGCGAACACCTCCGCCGCCGGGACGCGGCGCGACCACGGAGCGGGACCCGGGCCAGGGTTCCGCTCCGTCGCGTCCGGCCACCGGTGGCGCTCCCTGCCGGGACGGCAGATGGTGGTCGGACGCTGTCGAGCTGACGACGTTGGCGAATCAGCGACACCATCTCCGTCATTGATGCACGTACATCGATATCCGTACCATCCGGGGTATGCGTGCCCGTCGTGTCACCGCCACCGCCGCTGCCGCCGCGCTCGCCAGCCTGGTCGCGGTCGGCGCCGCCCGCGCCGACGACACCCCGGCGCTGACCACCCCCGGCGCACCCGTGGTGGTCGCCAACGAGCCGCACCGGCTCAGCCTGACCTGGACCCCGTCGACGTGGAAGGGCGAGCCGGGCGGCACGATCACCTACGACGTGCGCTCGCCGATCGGGCCGAACGCCTACCGGGGGCTGGGCAGCACGGAGACCAACGCCGTCACCCTGACCGACCTCGCGCCGGGCACCGACTACCGGATCGCGCTCCAGGCGTACGCCGTCGGCGGCTACTCCGACACCTCGCCGGTCACCACCGTGCGCACCGCGTACGGGCGGGCGAAGGTCGACTACCTCAACCTCGACTGGGCGCCCACCGACAACCAGGCCCAGTTCCGCCTGAACGTCACCAACACCGGCAGCCGGCCGCTGGACCTGACCACCGTGCGGGTCCGTTACCACCTGCGGTTCGAGAACGGCAACGCCGCCCTGACCACCGAGTGCGACTGGGCGACGCTGGGCTGCGAGCACATCCGGCGTACCCTCCAGTATTTTCCGCCGCCCGCGCCGCCGCCCGGCCCGACGCCGACCCCGACCGTCTACCCGGTGCCCGGCACCCCCTTCCCCGGTTGGGTGGAGCTGACCTTCGACACCGGCGTGCTGGCCCCCGGCGCGTCCTCCGGGCCGATCCAGCTCCGGCTGCACCGGCCCAACTGGACGGCGATCGACGAACGCGACGACCCGAGCTGGCAGGCGGCCACCGGCGCGTGGACCGCCAACAGCCGGATCACCCTCGACGTCGACGGGGTCCGCGAGTACGGCGACACCTGGGGCTGACCGCCGTCAGGCGTGGGCTTCCCCGGCGACGGCGCGCTGGGCCGCGACGATCGTGTCGACCGGCAGTCCCAGGCCGCAGAGCACGGCGGCCAGGTAGTCCAGCACCCGCCAGTGCTGCTCGTCGGTCAGCCCGAGCCGCCGCCACGCCCCACCGGCCGCCCGCCCACCGCCACCGGAGCCGGGGCCGCCAGCCGGGCCGCCCAGGGCCGAGGCCAGCTGGGCGGTCAGCCGGCCGGCCAGCCGGGGCCGGTCCAGCCCGATCAGGAACGGGGCCAGCTCGGCGTCCGCCGCGACCAGGCGCAGCCAGCGGATCACCACCGCGCGCACCCCGGCCGGCCCGAGCCAGTCGAACGCGCTCCGGGGGCAGGTGACCAACTCCGTCGTCCGCACACCCCTCAGTACGGATCGTCGCGTACCGGCAGTTCACCGTCCCGTCGACGGCCGGTGCCCCGCCAGGAACGTCATGGTGGTCTGGTTGGCGGCCCAGCCGTCGGGGAACTTCACCGGCACGTCCAGGTGCACCGACTCCGTCGACGGGTGGGCGTCCAACAGCTCACCGATGCCGGCGCGGGCCACCACGATGCAGGCGTGCCGGTGCCGGGAGGTCAGCACGCACAGCCGCCCCGACTCCAGGTGGAAGTTCGTCGCGTCCCGTCGGCCCGAGAGCGGGTGCAGCACGATCGTCACGTCGTACTCGCGGCCCTGGAGCCGGTTGGCGGTGTCCACCGTGACGTCCGCCCCGGCCGGGCCGAGGTGGGCGCGGATCGCGGCGACCTGGTCGCGGTGCGCCGCGCCGACGGCGATCCGGTCGGCGGTCACCGGCGCGCCGTCCGGCGCATGCTCGGAGACCGCGACCGCGCCCCGGGCCAGCACCCGCAGGGCGAGCGCGGCGCACGCGGCGGCGGCCTCCGCATCGGTACGCAGGGTGTGCCGCGCCGGCAGCTCGTGCAACGCCCAGCCGGTGCCGGCGGCCAACTCCACCGCCGCGTCGAGCGCGTCGCCCGGCCCCGGCCGGGTCAGCGTCAACGCCCGGTCGGCCGGGCCGGTGCCGGCGCGGAAGCCGGTGAACGGGTAGAACGCCGCCGCGACCACCGGGGCCGCCGAGGCGGGCAGCCGCCAGGACACCGGCAGCCGGTGCACCGGCAACTCCGGGTTGTGCCGCAGCAGCACCGCCACCGCCGCCTGCATCGGGTCCCAGCTCAGGCCCGTCCAGCGCAACGTCTCGACCGTGGAGAACGGGTCGAGCTGCCCGGGATCGCCCACGAACAGCGCCCGCTCGAACCGCCCGGCCACCCGCAGCAGGGCGTCCGAGCGCATCTGGTACGCCTCGTCGACGATCGCCCACGGCCACCGCCCCTCGGTGACCGTGGCCCACTTCGCCGCCGTACCGATGGTGACGGCCGGGTCGCCCAGATCGGCGACCTTCGACGCGACCCGGACCGTGTCGTGCCCCCGCACCCGCTCCGACGGCCGGTAGTCGGTCGCCGACAGCCGGCCGATACGCAGCTCAGGAGCTTTGGTGGCGAGCCGGTCGATGAGGTCGTCGACCTGCTCGTTGGTCTGCGCCACGATCATCAGCGGCTCGCCGGCGGCGGCCAGCTCGACGGCGGCCCGCACCACGAGGGTCGACTTGCCGGCCCCGGGCGGGGAGTCGACCACCACGCCCCGGTGGTCCCCGGCGCGCAGGTCGGCCAGGACGGCCGCGACGACCCGTTCCGCCTCGACGGCGGGCGGCACCTCAAGCCCGAGCATCGACCTCTCCTCCCCAGCATTCCCGGCACCCTACCGGCCTGCGCCGACAGGACGTCCACGTCACACCCGACTGGTACGACAGCACCACCAGGGAAGGGAGGTACGAATGATCGTCCTGAGCGACGGTGACCTGCTCACCGCTGACGCCGAAGCGCTCGTCAACGCCGTCAACACCGTGGGGGTGATGGGCAAGGGGATCGCCCTCCAGTTCAAGCAAGCCCACCCCGCCAACTACGCCGCCTACCGGGCCGCCTGCGCGGCGAACGACGTGCGGCTGGGCCGGATGTTCGTGGTCGACTCCGGCCGGGCCGGCCGCCACCGCTATGTCATCAACTTCCCCACCAAGGGGCACTGGCGGGCCGCCGCGAAGCTGCCCGACATCCGGTCGGGCCTGTCCGACCTCGCCCGGGTCGTCCGGGAACGGCAGATCCGCTCGGTGGCGGTGCCCGCCCTCGGCTGCGGTGCCGGCGGGCTCGACTGGACGGTGGTCGAGCCGATGATCACGCAGGCGCTCGCCGACCTGCCCGACGTACGGGTGCTGGTGTTCCCCCCGGAAGGCGTGCCGATCTCGACGGGCGACCCGGACCGGATCAGCTGTGTTGCGCCCGTTGGAAGAGGGGGCGGGTGATCGCCGTACTGAACTGCGGCCCCACCAGGTAGCGCTTACCCGGGAGGTAGCCGTGGGAGTTGTCGCCAACGACGGTGCCGAGCCCGGTGTGCCGGTCGAAGTCCACGAAACGCGGGCCGCCGCTGGAGCCGCCACCCATCACACACGCGGTCCCCCACTGGCCGGGCGGCTCCGGCCAGTCCTCGGTCGCCTGCTGCTCCACCGCCGGACCCACGCAGTAGGCGAGGCGCTCACCGGTGTACTCGGGCAGGCCCTCGCGGGCCTCGTCGGAGCTGGCCCGGGGGTAGCCGAACTGGTGCACCACCCGCGCACCGGGCACGTCGTAGCCGATCCGCTGGGCGACGCCGACCGCGTCCTGCACGCGGCGTCCGTCGCTGTTCGGGTGGAGCACCACGAACGCCTGGTCGTACGAGTCGTAGAGGCTCTCGATCTGGTCGTTGAGCAGCCACGTCGACGGGGCCACCGAGAGCCGGCCGACGAACCTGCCGTACGGTGCCCGACCGTCCCGGTAGCCGGGGATGAACAGCACGTTGCGCGACCACTGGTTGTCCTCACCGATGAGGTCGGTGTTGTTGACGCAGTGCGCGGCGGTCACCACGGTGCTGCGGTTGGCGCTGTCCAGCACCGTCGCCGTGCAGCTGGCGTCCTCGCCGTGGTCGGTGAAGAAGAGCCTGCCGACGGTACGCGACACGGCGTCCGCCCGGGTCCAGGGTGCGCCGTCGGGCTTCGCCACGGGCGGTACCTGCGCCGACGGGGTCTTCAGATCCGCGATCCGCTGCGGCGTCCAGTACGCCAGCACCGCCTGCCGCTCGGCGGCGGTGCCGGCCACGACATGGGTGGTGACGGGGCCGGGTGTGGCGGTGGCGGGCTGCTGAGCGATCCCGGCCAGCGTCGTCGTCACGAGCGCGGTGAGCACGCCCCCGACGCCGACACGGTTCCGCAGGCCGGACATTGGCTTCGATGTCATGCCGGAAACGTACGGCCGGAATGTCAGGAAATCGTTGGGCGGCTCCAGGATCCCGGTGGAATCCTCGGCCACTACGCCAGAATGCTGCTCGCCGCAGCCGAGGGTATGCCTCGCCTGGCGAGCACCAGGTAGACAGCGACGAAAGCCATCAGCACCAACGACACGGCGAGCGAGACGAGGGCGACGACGGCGGGAATCTTCGGATCGTCAAACAGCACGACAAATGCGTAGACCTGGAAACCCGTCAGAGCAACGACGCCCGACCATGCGTCCAGGGATCTCATCGCCCGGTGCAGGCGGTTGATTCCGGGGTGCTCGCCGACATCGAGTCGTACCGCGCTGGCATGGGTCGACATCGGTCCGTTCCAGGGGCTGAGCAACGGGACGAGCCCGGAGTCCTGCCAGCTCGGCAGATGCCGCCCCACTACTTCGCCGAAGACGCGGCGGTAGAAGAGGGAGAGTCGCAGGAGGGTCACCGCCCGAAGCACCATGAACATCACGGCGATCGGAATGACGACCCGCACGGCCGAGATGTCCTGGACCTTCACCCCCAGCAACTCCACCTCCAGCAGCTTGCCGTAGGTGAGGACGACGAATACCAGCCCGAGGCCGACTCCCCGTGCCAGCGCCCGGCTGGCACTGCGCCCCTGATCCTCCTGGATCTGCAACAGACGGGACAGGAAGAATCGCACGTCCTCCTTGTCGGCGTTTCCGCCCCCAAGAAGCTTGGTGGCCCGTTGCTCGACCGTCAGATCATCCACAGCAATGGATGGTATCGAGCGCCGACAACGGCGTATTCGCGGGAAGCGATGGTATTGCTCGACTCGGATCGTTTCCCCACGTGCCGTCGCGGCCGTACGTGCTGCGTGGTCACGCCAACAAACGCCTACGGCTGACGATCCAGCCACCCGCGCCGACGGGGGGACCCGTTAACCTCCACCATTATGGACGAGCTTGAGGCAGGTATCTACGAGCATCTGGTCACCCACCAGTTCTCTGCACGCCTCAATTCCCTGGATCCGACCCGGGTCCAGCACCACCCCCTCGACCCGGCCGACTCCCACCACCCCCTCACCCGTCACCTCGCCGCCCTGATCAGCCGTGCCCTGCAAGCCGTCCCGAACGGCGATGACAAGCTGCGCCACCAGGTCGAGCTGACCAACCGGATCGCCGAGGCCGTCGCCACCCTCAGCCCCGCCGCGACGGACCGGCACGACCAGATCGCCGACGCCCGCAACCTCCTGCACGCCATCGCCGCCCCACCCACACCCCCGGCGCAGCCGACCTTTCCGCAGCGCCCCACCACCCCGCTGTCCACCGGCGCGCTGCTGGTCAACGGCAGGCACCAGCCCCGCATCGGCCACGAGGTCAGCCATGAGATGGCCTCGGCGCAGCACGTCGACCTGCTCTGCGCGTTCATCAAGTGGTACGGCCTGCGCATCGTCGAACCCGCCCTCCGCGAGCTGATCCGGCGCGGCGGCACACTGCGGGTCATCACCACCACCTACCTGGGCGCGACCGACCAACGGGCCCTCGACCGGCTCGCCGAACTCGGAGCCGACGTCAAGGTCTCCTACGAGACCCGTACCACCCGGTTGCACGCCAAGGCGTGGCTGTTCCGCCGGGGCAACGGCCTGACCACCGCGTACGTCGGGTCGAGCAACCTGTCGAAGGCCGCGCTGGTCGACGGGGTGGAGTGGAACGTCCGGATCTCGAACGTCGAGCAGCCGCACGTCATCGACACGTTCACCGCCACGTTCGAGGACTACTGGAACGACCCGGCGTTCGAGACCTACGACGCCGGGCGGGACGCCGAGCGGCTGCGCAACGCGCTGCGCGGGGAACGGCGCGAGGACGCACCGACACCCATCGCCAACCTGGACGTGCGGCCGTACCCGTACCAGGCGGAGATCCTGGCGGACCTGGACGCCGAGCGGCAAGTGCACGGCCGGCACCGCAACCTGGTGGTGATGGCGACCGGCACCGGCAAGACGGTCGTCGCCGCCCTGGACTACCGGCGGCTACACAGAAACAAGACCGTCGACTCGCTGCTGTTCGTCGCGCATCAGGAGCAGATCCTGCGGCAGAGCCTGTCGACGTTCCGGCAGGTCATGGGGGACGGCAGCTTCGGCGAAACCCTGGTGGGCGGCCAGGTGCCGAAGGACTGGACGCACGTTTTCGCCTCGATCCAGTCGCTGCACCGGCGGGAGATCGACCCGCAGGCGTACGACATGGTGATCGTCGACGAGTTCCACCACGCAGAAGCGCCGACGTACGCCCGGTTGTTGGAGCGGCTCGCTCCGCGCGTACTGCTGGGGCTCACCGCGACGCCCGACCGGGCGGACGGCGGCGACGTGCGGCGGTGGTTCGACGGCCGGGCGGCCGTGGAGCTGCACCTGTGGGAGGCGTTGGAGCGGCAACTGCTCGCGCCGTTCCAGTACTTCGGGGTGCACGACGACACGGACCTGTCGCACCTGCGGTGGCGGCGCGGCCAGGGGTACGACCTGGCGGACCTCGACGGCGTCTACACCGGTGACGACGCACGGGCGCGGATCATCCTGAAGGCCGTGCGGGACACCGTGGACGCCGGGCGGATGCGGGCGCTCGGGTTCTGCGTGGGCATCGGGCACGCCGGGTTCATGGCCGACTGGTTCAGCCGGCACGGCGTACCGTCGGCGGCGGTGACCTCGCGGGCGGACCGCGCGGAGCGCGACCGGCTGCTGCGGGAGTTCAAGGCCGGGAAGCTGCGGGTGCTGTTCACGGTCGACCTGTTCAACGAAGGAGTCGACCTGCCGATGGTCGACACGATCCTGATGTTGCGGCCCACCGAGAGCGCCACCATCTTCCTTCAGCAGTTGGGCCGTGGGCTGCGCCTCGACGACGACAAGCCGTGCCTGACCGTGCTCGACTTCATCGGCGCGCAGCACGCCAACTTCCGGTTCGACCTGCGCTGGCGGGCGCTGACCGGGGTCAGCCGGCGGGCCGTCAGCGCCGCCGTGGAGCAGGGCTTTCCGTCGCTGCCCAGCGGCTGCCACGTGCAGCTCGACCGGGTCGCCGAGAAGATCGTGCTCGACAACCTGCGCACTGCGCTGCCCACCTCGAAGAAGGGCCTGGTGGCCGAGCTGCGGCAACTCGGCGACGTGAGCCTCGCCGAGTTCCTGCGGGAGACCGGCCTGGAGGTGGAGGACATCTACCGGTCCGCGTCGACCGGTGGGTGGACCGGGCTGCGGCGGCTCGCCGGCCTGGACACCTCGACCCCCGGGCCGGCCGACCGCGAGTTGGGCCGGGCCATCGGACGGATGCTGCACCTCGACGACGTCGACCGGCTCGACCTGCTGGCCCGGGTCGCCGCCGGTGACCCGCCGCCGGACGGGCGGCTGTGGCACATGCTGCACTTCGACCTGTGGGGGCCGCAAGCGCCGCTGGCCGCCGGGGAGGAACGACTCAACCGGCTGTGGGCGGAGCCGGCCCGCTGCGCCGAGCTGCGCCAGGTCGCCGAGGTGCTGCGGGACCGCATCCACCGGGTCACCGCGCCGGTCGGCGTACTGCGGGTGCACGCGCGGTACAGCCGCAACGAGGCGTGCGCGGCGTTCGGCATGACCAACCCCGGGTCGCTGCGGGAAGGGGTGAAGTGGCTGCCAGCCGAGCAGGCGGACCTGTTCTTCGTCACCCTGGTCAAGTCGGAGCAGCACTACTCCCCCACCACCATGTACGCCGACCGGGCCATCACCGAGCGGCTGTTCCAGTGGGAGTCGCAGAGCACCACGTCGGAGTCCTCGGCGACGGGGCAGCGGTACGTCCATCACGCGGCGCGGGGTTCGACGGTGCACCTGTTCGTGCGGGAGACCCGGGTGCCGGATCGGGACCTGGGCGCTCCGGCCTACCTGTACGCCGGGCCGATGACCTACCGGCAGCACAGCGGCGAACGGCCGATGCGGATCGTGTGGGAGTTGGCGACCCCGCTACCGCCCGACCTGTACGCGGCGGCCCGCACCATCGCCGCCTGAGCGGGGTGCGGCGTCGAGTTGTTCAGGCAGCGTCGGCGTTCGGGGTGAACCTGACGTCCAGCCGCATGTCGAGGGCACGGGCCAGCCGTTCCAGGACAGGCAGCGTGGGGACCGTCCCACCAGCCTCGAATCGCGCCACGGCGGACTGCGTCATCCCGGCGGCTCGGGCCAACTGGCTCTGGCTCCAACCACCGGCCTCCCGCAGATGCCGCACCTCCTGACCCAGTTCGAAGGCGATCCGGGTCGCCTCGTACGTCTCGGCGACGCCAGGCTCGGCCATCCGGCGGTCACGCAGATCGTTCCAGTCGACGCGGTCACTCACCGCTCTGCCCCCTCGTTCACGATATGTCGCTCGGCTATGCACCGCTCAAGCGCCCGTCGAGCCCGCCGGATCTCCCGGTCCTCCCGCATCCGCGACTTCCGGAACACCGTGAGCAGGATGATCCTGCGTCCGGAGGTGATCCGGTAGGTCACCCGCACCGTGCCGTGCTCCAGGTAGAAGCGCAACTCCCTGAATTTGCCGTCAAGCTGCCTGGTGTGGGGTTCGCTGAGAAGAACACCTCGACCGGCAAGGAGGTCGATATAAAAACGCCGCCCGGGCAAAGTCTGCGCTTGGCAGTTCCTCCAACCATTCTCGAACTTCTGGTTCCAGCTCCACGCCACCCCAGGCCATAGCATTGATGCTATAGATCGGAGCGGTGGTCCTCCGTCAGCGACACCCGAATCCTGCCTCTGTGTGCTGCGGCAGGGTCGCCATCGCGTCTCCAGGAATCCGCTTCGTCAGGTGCCGGATCATTCGGTAGTCACGCACGCGGGGAAGTCTCGGCCGCCCTGCTCCCCTCGATGCCCAGCTCCTCGATGCGCTGCCACAGCGGCATCAGCGCCGCCTCCGGGTCCCGGCTGAACACGCTCCCCCGGATCCGTACGAAGACGCAGTTGCCGACCCGTTCCAGCACCGCCTGCCGGCGCATGTCGCTCTCCCACTGCTCCGGCCCGTGGTAGGCGTCCCCGTCGCACTCGATCGCCAGCCGCCGCCCGTCCGGCGCGGGCAGCACGAAGTCGATCCGGTACGAGCCGACCCGGAACTGCGGCAGCGGCCGGAACCCCCGGCGCAGCATCCGCCGCAGCACCTCGCGTTCGAAGTCGCTGTCGCAGCGCCGCTCCAGGTCGTCGTACGCCTCCTCGGCGGTGGTGACGTTCTGGCAGTAGCGCAGCAGCAGCCCCCGGGCGTCGTCGGGGCGCAGGTCGTCGGGTTGCACCGAGTGGAACACCCAGAGCTGGTCGCGGGCCCGGGAGGCGGCGACGTTGACCCGGCGGTGGTGGTCGCGCTTGGTGAAGGCGGCGACCGGTCCCTGGTGCGGTGAGACGACCGTCGACACCAGCACCACGTCGCGTTCGTCGCCCTGGAAGGTGTAGGAGTCGCCGACGCGCAGCCGGCGGCGCTCCATCTCCTCCTCGCCGATCTCCTCGCGCAGCCGGGCCAGCAGGTAGAGGGCCTGCCCGCTGGTGCTGAGCAGGCTGACCACGCCGACGCTGCGGCCCGCGTACGCCGGGTCGGCGACGATCGCGACGACCCGGGTGACGAGGGCTTCGGCCTCGGCGACGTTGACGTTGCCGTACGTGGGCAGGTCCTGACGGATGCCTTCGGGCACGTGCACGGCGACGACCGGGTCGCCGATGCCGGCGGGCCGGTCGGTGCGCAGCGGTTCGATCTCGCCGCCGTAGTAGGTGTCGCTGGAGAAGCCGATGATCGCCGGGACGGACCGGAAGTGCTCGGTGAGCAGGATGCGTTCGGGCGAGCGGCGGACCGCGTGGTCGTAGAGGCTGCTCTCCGGGTCGAAGTGCTCGGCCGACGGCACGTCGACCAGGTGTGAGTTGATCAGGCCGGTGACGCTGCCGACGAAGGAGAGCTGCGGGCCGATCTGCTGGTCGTCGCCGACCACGACGGCCCGTTGCGCCAGGGTGAGGACGGGCAGGGCGAACAGGTCCGCCTGCGACGCCTCGTCGACGATGACCACGTCGAACCGCGCCCCACCGGCGAACTGTTCGATGGCCCGGTCGACGGACATCACCCAGACCGGTACGGCGTCCACGGCGGCGGTCATCGCCTTCTGTGCGTGGGCCTGCCACTGGGCGGCGTTCTTCCCCGTCCCCTTGCCGATCTTGCGCAGGGCGGTGGTCCAGTCGGCGAGGGCGGCCCGCCGCCGGTCGTCCAGCGCCAGCGACACCTCCAGCCAGGCGGACGCGACCACGATTTCCCGGGTGAGCTGGCGGATGCGTTCCCGGGTGCGGTCGACGCGCCGGCCCAGCGCCACCGGGTCGACGCTGCCGACGACCTGGTCGAACCAGGTCTGCGCGCGCCGCCACCGCCACCGGTCGAGGCAGTCCGCGCCGGTGCCGTGCAGGGCGGCGGCGCTGCCGTCCTCGAGCTGGGCGGTCCAGTCCGGGGCTACGGGCCGCAGCCGCCCGGTGAGCTGGGCGAAGCGTTGTGCCTCGGGGCGCAGGGCGGCGAGCCGGCGCACCTCGTCGAGCAGGGCGTCCCAGCCGTCGAGGTCACCCTGGTAGCTGTGGTCGAGCAGCCGCCACAGGTCGCTGGCGTCCACGCCGGACATGCCGCGTTGGAGCAGCGCGTCGAGCCGGTGCTCCTCGGCCACCAGCTCGTCGTGGACGAACACCGCCGTGGCCCGGCCGAGCAGGGTGATCAGCGCGGTCAGCCGGCGTACGTCGACGGTGTGTTCGGCGCGCGGCAGCACCCGGCGGACGGTGCGCAGCAGCGTCGGCCAGCGCCGCCGGTCCCAGTCCAGTGCGGTGGCGGCGGCGGTGAGCAGCCGACCCGTCCAGTATTCCGGTTCGTCGCCGACCTCGGCGGGCAGGCCGAGCGGCGCGCGCCACTCCGCCCACCGGGTGGCCAGGGCCTGCCGCAGCCGACGCCGGGTGACGTACGCGACGACGATGTCGACGTCGTCGGCGCTGCGCAGCACCTCGCCGTCGATCCGGCAGTCGGTGGCGATCCGGGCCAGGGTGCCCTGGAAGAGCTTGTTGACGCCCTTGCCGGCGGCGAAGCGTTGCCGCAGCTCGTCGAGCAGGGCCAGCAGCCGGCGCGGCTCGGTCAGGTGCAGCTCGGCGACGGCGACCTCGTGCCCGGCGATGACCCGGGCGGCGGCGGCCAGGTCGGCGAGCGCCTGTTGGCTGGCGGCGACGTGGTCCTCCCACCGGATCCGCCAGTTCGCGTCGGCCTGCAACAGCGCGCCGAGCCGGTCGGTCCACGCGCCCTCCCGCTCGGTGAGCAGGGTCAGTGCCTCCCGCAGCTGCCCGCCGAGTTCCTCCAGGGCGGGCTGCCCGACGGCGCGTACCTCGGCGATCAGCACCCCGGCGTCGGCGAGCCGGTCCAGTTCGTGCCGGGTCGCGGCCAGCTCCCGGCGGTCGTCCCGGATCGCCTCGGCGGTCGGCAGGTCGGCCGCCGTCGGCAACTCCCGCAACGCCTGCGCCCGGTCGGGTCGCCGGGTACGCCGGGCGATGTCGAGCAGGTCGCTGAACTCCTCCCCGGTCAGCGGGGTGTCCAGGTCGGCGGCCAGCGGGTCGGGGATGTCGCCGTACCGGTCGGCCCGTTCGCGCAGCCACCCGCCCACGTCGCCGGGGGACAGCCGGACGCCGTCGATCTCGTACCGGGCGGATTCGTGTTCGGCGAGCGCGCGCAGGCCGGCCAGGGCGAGCCCGAGGTCCCGCTCGGCCTCCTCCAGTTGCCGGCGCAGCCGGTCCACCCGCTGCTGTTCGGCGCGACGGTCCAGGGTGGCGCCCCGGTCGGAGAGTTCCCGGGCCGCGAGCTGGAGCTGCACGAGCTGGTCGGTGGAGCGGCCGAGCACCGCCAGGCAGAGCGGCTGGATCTCCGCCGGCAGGCCGTCGCGCAGCACCCGCAGCGGGTCCTCCTTCTGGGCGACGACGAGCACCCGTTTGCCGTGCGCCATCAGGTGGCAGATCAGGTTACGGATGGTGTGCGTCTTGCCGGTGCCGGGTGGCCCCTGCACGGCGACGTTGCGGTGCTGGGCGAGCCGGCGGGCGATCGACTCCTGCGCCTCGTTGGTGGGCAGCGGCATGAGCAGCCGCTCCCCCAGCGGGTGCCACCGCTGCGGCTCGTCCTGCGGCATCTCCAGCCGGCTCGGCTCGTGGGCGAGGATGGCGGCGAGCGCGCCGATGCCGGTGGTGTCGCCGGCCAGCAGCCGGGCCCGCAGTTCCTCCAGGAAACGGCGCAGCATCCGCTGCCGGGGCCGGACGAACAGCACCCCGGTGTCGTGCACGTACCCGCCGGTGGGGGCGGGGGCGTCGGCGTCGCGCAGCACCGGGTCGTGACCGAGGCGGCGCAGTGCCCGTTCGAAGAACTCCCGCCTGTCGAATTCCGCCCAGACGTCGAGGTCGAGCTGCCCGCCGGACCCGGCCAGGGCCAGCAGTTGCCGCAGGTACCGTTCGTCGAGGCCGGTCAGCGGGTCGGTCTGCAACCGGGCCGGCCCCTGCGGCACCACCCGCACGACCGACCGGTCCGGGTCGTACTCGACGGCGACCGGGGTCACCACCAGCGGATACCGCACCCGGTGACCGGCGACCCCGGTGTGGATGACGCCGTGACCCCAGACGAGTTCGTGGCTGGCGGCGGTCATGTCGATCCGGTGCATCAGGTCGAACAGGGCGCGGTGCAGCTGGCGTACCCGGTCGGTGCGGGCGGCCTGCTCGGCCCAGGGCCGCCAGTCCTGCTCCCGCCACTGCTCGAAGCGGGGCCGCAGCCGCGCGACGGTCTCGTCGTCGCCGGTCAGCCTCGGCTCGGCCGGGTAGGGCGGGGTGTCGGCGAGGTGCGCGACGAACTCGACGGGGGTCTTCAGCCGCCGGGGTGCCGCCGGCAGGCCGACCTGGAGCCAGCTCACCCCGTCGGCCGAGACGCCCACCTGGCAGTCAGGGTGGTCGGGCAGGTCGTGCTGCCAGAACACGTCCGTCGTGGGCACCGCGCGGGCCGGCTTCTCCAGCTGGGCGCGCACGGCCATCAGGTAGTCGACCAGCGCGGTGGTGCGCTCCAGGATCAGCGCGGGCGATTCGATGTCGGACGTGGCGCGGGAGAGCATGCGGCACCTTTGCTGGCTGTGGCGGTCCCCGGCACCCTACCGGCGAATTCCTCCCGGACGGGACCTCCGGTCGGCATTCTTCACCTCCGGCGGCGGTCAGCCGGGTTCGGCGCTCGCCCGCGCCAGGTTCTCCGGCAGGTCGTCGGCGTGGTAGACCCGTTCGGACGGCTCGATGCCGGCGAGGAACATCGCGTACACCGCCGCCATCCGCAGCCACGCCACCGGCCGCAGCAGCGCCACCGCCCGTTCCGGCCGGCAGCCCGGCACGTCGGCCCGCCAGCGTGCGCACCAGTCGGCGACGAGGGCGGCGGCCGGCCCGGCGGGCACCTGCTCGGTCAGCCGGAGGATGTCGAAGGCCGGGTGGCCGACGAACGCGTCCCCCCAGTCGATGACGGTGTGTCGCCGCCCGTCGGCGCGGACGTTGCCGGGGTGCAGGTCGCCGTGCACGAGGGTGTCGGGCAGCCCGCACCGGGCCACCTCGTCGAGCCGCGTCCCGACGTCGGCGAGCTGCCGGTGCGCCGGGTGCGGGGCGAGCGTCGCGCGCAGCCACCGGGCCAGGGCAGGGCCGCGCAGGTCCGGCACTCCGGCGGCGACGAGCCGGTCGACGGCGGGCAGCGCGCGGATCTGGAGGGCGTGGTGCCGGGCGGCGATGGTGGCGCGTTCGGCGGGGTCGGCGCCGTAGCGGTCCTCCCCCGGCACGTGGTCGAGCAGCATCCGCCCCTCGTCGTCGGCGGCGAGCAGCCTCGGGGTGGCCGGGTCGTCGGCCAGCAGCCGCAGCACCGCCGCCTCGTGCCGGAAGAACGCCGGCACCTGTTTGAGCCAGGCGGTGCCGTGCGGCCCGTCGAGCCGCCAGACCGCCGACAGGTTCCAGGTGCGCTCCTGGGTCCACGCGTTCGTCGGCCGGCCCAGCCGGTCGAGCTGCGCGGCGGCCCAGGCCAGGCTCGCCGCCGGCCCGCCCGGCTGCGCGTAGGGCGCGCGCAGCGGGTGCGCCGCCGGCTGCACCGCCTCCGCCGGCAGCAGCGGTACGCGGACCGGGCCGGCCACCTCGGCCAGGTAGCTGACGTGTCCCCCGGGTGGCCGGCCGCGCCGTCCGGCGAGCAGCCGCAGCACCGTCACCTCGACGCCGTACGCGGCACGGGCCCCGGCGACGACCGCCGCCGCGTCCTGCCACCAGGGCACCGGCACGTCGAAGTCGGGCAGCGCCCCGAGCGTCCGGCCGACGGCGTCGACCAGGACGAGGCGGACGGTGCGGACCATGGCCGGACGGTAACGAGCCGCCCGGCCGGCGCGCGAGCCGAATACCGGCGGTCAGCTTCCCGGCACGGTGGCGAGGATCGCGTCGAGACCCCGGGCGAAGAGGTCGTCGTCGCTCCACCGGCCGTCGTCGAGGTGACCGGAGGCGGTGAGGGTGGGGTAGGCGGCGGCGTTGGCCTCAAGGTGCCGGCGGGCTTCGGCGCGGGCCCCGGGATCGTCGGTCTGCCGCCAGGTGGCTTCGGTGAGCGCCGCGCCGATCACGTAGTTGGCCACCAGCCGGGTGACCACGGCCAGGTGCCGGCCGGTGAGCCCGGCGCGGACCAGCGCGGCCTGGAGGAACTCCGTCCGGGCGAGGACGTGCGGGCCGAGCATGGGTCGGCCGATCAGGCCGGGCGCCCAGGGATGGCGGAGCATGGCCGCCCGCCACCCGGAGGTCAGTGTGCGGACGTCGGCGCGCCAGTCGGGGCCGGCGGCCGGCAGCGGCACCTCGCCGAAGATGTGGTCGACCGCCAGGTCGAGGACGTCGTCCCGGGTCGCGACGTGCCAGTAGAGGGCGGTGGGGGTGACCGCGAGGAGTTCGGCCAGCCGGCGCATGGTGAGCCCGTCGACGCCGGTGCGGTCGAGCAGGTCCACGGCCGCCGTCACGATCCGTTCCCGGGTCAGCGGGGTGGCCCGGCGGTTGCGGGCCGGCTCCGTGCGGAGCCAGATCGGGGCGGGCCGGCCGTCCGGTCGCCCGTCCGGTCGGCCACTGAATTCGGTCGCGTCCACCCGCAGCAGCCTAGTACCGTGCACAGTTAATTTAACGCTGTTAGATTAAGGGCCGCCGGCCGCGTCCCCGGTGGACGGTGGGTACTCGCGGAAGGGCGGTGGCGACCGTGCCGCTGATGCGGATACAACTGGACAGCGACCGGTACACCGCGCGCCGGGTGGTGGAACTGCACCGGGCCGGGAAGGTCCACCGCGAATCCCGGGACGCCGCCCGCGCCGAGGTGTGGCGGCGCGGGCGCACCCCCGCCGCGGAACCCGTCTTCATCGGCACCACCAACGGCGAGCCCGTCCGGCTCATCTACGACGTCGAGGTCCACCGGGACGTCGTCGGGTAGGCCCCCGCCGGACAGTCAGCGGACCGGGTCGTGGGTGCCCTGCGGTACGCCCGGCCGGCAGCGGCGCAACCGGTCCGCCGCCATCCGGCCACCGACGGCCAGGCCGTGCCGCTCGACGGCGGCCAGGCCGTACGCGCTGCACGTCGGGGTGTAACGGCACCGGCCCGGCCAGCGGTGCGACAACCACCGCCGGTAACCGAGGATCGCCGCCCGGCCCGCCCGGTCCACCACCGGTGCCCGGCTCACCCGGGCGGTGCCCGCGCCGAGGGTGAGCAGCAGGGAGAACAGGCCGAAGTCACAGCAGGGCAGGCCGTCGCAGCCGTCGCAGTCGGCGTCGCACCAGTCGCGCTTCTTCTTGCGCTGCTTACGCTTGAGATGGATCACGCCGTACATGATGCGACGCCCCCGCCAGCCCCGCTGTCCAGGGCTTCCCTGCCGGTGGTGGGACGAAGTGGCGGCATCAACCAGGGCCGGACACCACTACTTCGCCCCAACCGCGAGAAACACCCCAGGGGTCAGCGGTGGACGGTGCGGCGCACGCCGTCGTGGCCGGCGCAGGGCTTCGGCCGGCCCCCGGTCAGGCTGACTGCGCTGTCGCGGCACAGCACCAGGTAGCCGCGCCCCGCCCAGAACTGCGGCACGCAGTCGAACCAGTCGCAGACCCGGTGGTCGGGTTTCCGGACGGGTTCGCCGCCGCAGTAGTCGTACCCCATCGGGTTGGCCGGGGCCCCGCAGCGCCGCTCCCGCACCACCGACGGCGACGGGGACGGGCCGTTCGGTTTCGGCACCGGCCTGCCGGTGCGCGAGGAGGCCGGGGCGGGGGTGGCCGCCGCCGCCACCTCCGGCGTCACCGGCGGATCCGACTCGACGAGCACCGCCGGCACCACCAGGGTCAGCGCGGCGGCCACCGCGACGGTCCGCCGACCACCGGGAAGGCGGGCACTGAGCCGGGCCTGGGCGGGGGTGGCGATCGCCGGCCGGAACGGCGCGCTCTCGGCATGGGTGGCGATCAGCTCGTCGAGCTGGGCGAGGACGGCGGGCCGCTGCTCGATGGCGTCGGCGAAGGCCAGGGTCAGCACGAACCGGAACTCGGCCGCCGCGCCCGGCGGCAGCAGCACGCCGGAGGTCTGCCGCCGGTCCAGGACCTGGATCAGGGTGACCGGGGCCGCCGGGTCGTGCAGCAGCCCGGTCATCCTCCCGTACGCCCAGTCGCGCCGCCGGCCACGCCCGCCGACCAGGACCAGCCGACGGTTGGTGACCACCGCGATCCCGGCGTCGGTGGCCCGGACCCCGTCGGGTAGCCGGTGGCGCAGCGGCCCCGGCTCCGCCTCGACGACCAGGTCGGGGGCGGGCAGCACGGCGGTGTGCCGGACCTCGACCAGTTGCGCGCCGGGCATCGTCCAGAGGACCGCCTCGCCGGGGCTCAACGCCAACGGTAGGCCGGCCCCGGCCGCCGCGGTGCCCCGCAGGCCGACAGCGAGGGCACGCAGCCGACGCAGTTCGTCGTCGCGGCGTCGCCAGGCCCGCTCGACGGTGCGGTAGGCCCGCCGCCGTCGCTCGTTCTGCTGCCGTGCCCAGGTGTAGCGCCAGGTGGAACCCGTCGAATCAGTCATCGCCACGCCGATCCCTCCGCCGTGCGAGCCACCAACCGGGGTGTTCACCCGGCTCAACGGCGGCGACGAGACCGACGGACCCGGCAACCGGGATTTACCACCCGATCGGGGGATGGATTTCACCCGACGGCCGCACCTGGCACGCCGGCTCATCTTCGGGTCCGACGCCGTGCGGGGTGGTGCCGGCGTGGGTAACGTCAGCCGCAGCCGGGCCGCGACGCCCGCGCCGCCGACGCGAAGGGGTGCCCGTGACCGGTCCGGACCAGCGCCGCCGCGTGGTGCTCGGCGTCGACATCGGCACCACCAGCACCAAGACCGTCGGGTACGACACCGACGGCCACCAACTCGCCAGCCACTCCGTCGGCTACCCGCTCGACGAGCCGCACCCCGGCTACGCCGAGCAGGACCCCCGGCTCATCTTCGACGCGGTGGTGGAGACCATCCGCACCGTCGTCACCGAACTGGGCGACGGCATCGCCGGCCTGTCGTTCAGCACCGCGATGCACAGCCTGATCGGCCTCGACCCGGACGGCGAGCCGCTCACCCCGTCGGTGACCTGGGCCGACTCCCGGGCCAGCAGCCAGGCCGAACGGCTGCGCGCCGCCCCGTGGGGGCTGGCTCTGCACCGACGCACCGGCACCCCCGTGCACCCGATGGCCCCCCTGCCGAAACTCCTCTGGTACGCCGAGCAGGAACCGGCGCTGCACGAGCGGGTCGCCCACTGGGTCGGCATCAAGGACTACGTGCTGCTGCGGCTGACCGACACGTTGGTCACCGACCACTCGGTCGCCTCGGCCACCGGCCTGATGGACATCCACCGGCTCGCCTGGGACGCCCAGGCGCTGCGCGTCGCCGGGATCACCGGGGAGCAGCTTCCCCGGCTCGTCCCCACCACCACCGTGCTGCCGGGGCTGACCGCCCGCGCCGCCATCGCCACCGGCCTGCCCGCCGACACCCCCGTCGTGGTCGGCGCGGGCGACGGCCCCCTGGCCAACCTGGGCCTCGGCGCGGTACGCCCCGGCGTCGTCGCCTGCTCGATCGGCACGTCCGGGGCGATGCGGGTGGCCGTCGAACGTCCCGCCGTCGACCCGCTCGGCGGGGTGTTCTGCTATGCGCTCACCGAGGACCGCTGGGTCGTCGGCGGGGCGATCAACAACGGCGGGATCGTGCTCCAGTGGGCCGGCGACGCCCTCGCCCCCGAGTTCGGCGAGCACGGCGAGGAGGAGCTACTCGCGCTGGCCGCCACCGCCCCGGTCGGCTCCGGCGGGCTGATCATGCTGCCGTACCTGCTCAGCGAGCGTGCCCCACACTGGAGCGCGCTGCCGCGCGGGGCGTACGTCGGGCTGACCCACGGGCACCGCCGCGAGCATCTCGTCCGGGCCGCGTTGGAGGGGGTCTGCCAGCAGCTCGCCCTGGTCCTGGCGTCGGTCCGGGCGGCCGGCAACGAGGTCCGCGAGGTGCGGGCCAGCGGCGGCTTCGCCCGCAGCCCGCTGTGGCGGCAGATGCTCGCCGACGCGCTCGGTATGCCGGTACGGTTCCCCGCCGGCCACGAGGGCTCCAGCTTCGGCGCGGCGCTGCTCGGCATGCAGGCGCTCGGCCTGATCGACTCCATCGACGTCGCCGCCGACCTGGTCCGCATCGACGAGACGGTACGCCCCGAACCGGCCTCCGCCGCCACCTACGCCGCTCTGCTCCCCCTGCACTCCGAGCTGTACGACGCGCTGGTGCCCACCTTCGCGTCGCTGCGTCGGCTGGCCCCCGGCCTGCCGGCGGAGCCACCACCCACCCCCGCACCCATGTGACCGCCCGCCCCACGTCGGGTCGGACCCCGTCCGAAGGTCGTGATCGCCGTGCTCACCCTCCTCGCCGCACCGACGGAACCGGCCACCAACGCCGGTGACACCCAACTCGTCGTGGCCGCCCTGCTGGGCATCGCCGCGGTCGTGCTGCTCATCGCCTGGGGCAAGGTGCACCCCTTCCTGGCGCTGATCCTCGGCGCGGCGGTGCTCGGCGTGGTCGCCGCCATGGCCCCCGACACGGTGATCGAATCGTTCAGCGCCGGGGTCGGCTCCACCGTCGGCGGGGTGGGTCTCCTGATCGCCCTCGGCGCGATGATCGGCGGTCTGCTCGCCGAGTCCGGCGGGGCGGACGGCATCGTCAACCGGGTCGTCGGGCGGGTCTCCGGCACCGCCCTGCCCTGGGCCATGGCCGGGGTCGCCGCGCTGATCGGCCTGCCGCTGTTCTTCGAGGTCGGCGTGGTGCTGCTGGTGCCGATCGTGCTGCTGGTCTCGCTGCGCACCGACGTACCGTTGATGAAGATCGGCATTCCGGCGCTGGCCGGCCTGTCGGTGCTGCACGGCCTCGTCCCGCCGCACCCCGGCCCGCTGGTGGCGATCTCCTCGCTCGACGCCGACCTGGGGCTCACCCTCGGGCTGGGCCTGATCATCGCGATCCCCACCGTGATCGTCGCCGGGCCGGTGTTCGGCAACTTCATCGCCCGGTACGTGCCGGCCACCGCCCCGGCCGCGCTGCTGCCCACCCGGCAACCGACCACCACCGGCGGTGGCCGGCGCGGACCCGGCAGCCCCGACACCTCCGCCGCCGGCCGCGACCGGGGGCCGGACGGCCGGGACGCCGGGCGGGGACCGGCCGGCGACGACGACCTGCTCAGCGACGACGACCTGGTCAACCCCGGTACCGGCCGACCGGGCGCCCCGGTCGACGACAGCGGCACCGAGACCGCCCGGCGTACCCCCGGGTTCTGGCCGGCGGTGCTCACGGTGCTGCTGCCGGTGGTGCTGATGCTGCTGCGCGCGGTCGGCGAGCTGACCCTGGCCGAGGGCACCGTCGCCCGGCAGGCCCTCGACATCGCCGGCGCGCCGATCGTGGCGCTGCTGGCCGGGGTGATCGTCGCCATGTTCACCCTCGGCTACCAGGCCGGGTTCAGCCGTGGCCAGGTCTCCTCGGTGCTCGGTGGCTCGCTGCCGCCGATCGCCGGCATCCTGCTCATCGTCGCCGCCGGTGGCGGCTTCAAGCAGGTGCTGGTGGACGCCGGGGTGGGTGACCTCGTCGCCGACGCGGCCAAGGACGCCAACCTCTCCCCGCTGCTGCTGGGCTGGCTGGTCGCCGTCGGTATCCGGGTCGCCACCGGCTCGGCGACGGTCGCCACGATCACCGCCGCCGGCATCGTCGCCCCGCTGGCGGCCACCCTGGACCGTCCGGAGGTGGCGCTGCTGGCACTGGCCGTCGGCTGCGGGTCGCTGTTCTTCTCGCACGTCAACGATGCCGGTTTCTGGCTGGTCAAGGAGTACTTCGGACTGACCGTGGGACAGACGATCAAGAGCTGGTCGGTGCTGGAGACGATCATCTCGGTGGTCGGCTTCGCCGGCGTACTCCTCCTCGACCTGCTCCTGTGACGCCCCGGGCCGCTTCGGCCGGTCCGGCGTGATCAACTCAATGTCGCCGTACCAGCGGTATCGGAACGCGCGGACACCGCAGTTGTGGCGATGTTGCGAGCCTGACCCGCCGGGCCGGCGGCCGGGCAGGGGGTCAGGCGCCGGGGATGTTGCGGGGCGGGTCCTCGCCGATCAGGCCCGCCGCCGGCTTGTCCGCCGACACGGGCAGGCCGAAGTCCGCGTACGTCAGGTCGAGCGCCGAGACCTTGCCCGGCTCGCCGGACAGCTCGATCCGGTAGTGGACCAGCCGACCCTGCGCGTCCACGGTGGCGGTGAACGGCACCGCGGCGGCCCGTTCCCCGAGCACCCCGCCCACCCCGTCGCCGAGCACCTCGGTGCTGCGCCGCAGGTCCAGGGTCCCGGCATAGGCCCGCTCGCCGGTCGCGCGCACCTCGGTGGCCGCGCCGAGCGTGCTGGCCAACCGGGTGTTGTCCAGCCCGGTCCGCTTCGCGGCAGCCGCCTCGGCCGTGCCCAGGTGCCACCAGGTGCGCCCGTCCCAGACCGGCACCCGCCGGTCCGGGGCGGTCACCTTCACGTAGACGTCGGTGCCGGTGGCGAGCCGCTCGATGACCACCTTGCCGTTCGCCACGGCCAGCGTCGTCGTCTCCAGCCCGCGCCGGCCCTTCGGGTCCCAGAGCAGGGTGGTGACGTCCCCACCCGTGCCGCCGTCACCGAGATTCAGCCGGTAGGACTGCTGGTCGACCCGCTGCGCGGCGGCGGCCAGCACGGCGCCCGGCTCGGTCGGTGCCGGGCCGGCGGTGGACGGGCCGGCGGCCGGTGTCGATCCCGCACCGCCGCCGTCGGAGGTGCAACCGGCCGCCGTCACCAGCACGACGAGGGCGGCGGTGGCGGCGGCCAGCTTCGGGTGCTTCACGGCGGTCTCCCCGGGTGGCGCGCCCGCCGGCCGAGCCGATCGACGCTGGTGACAGAGCGGTCGCGCCAGCCTAGCCCGACCGCCCGCGGACGACAGGTCGGGCCCGGTCAGGGGGCCTCGACGGCGGAGATGCGGTAGCGGTGCACCTCCGCGCCACGGATCGCCGCGACCTGCTCCTGTTCCGGGCCGGACCCCCGGAACGCCAGCAGCTCGTCGTCGGACTCCCAGCGTTCGTAGACGTTGATCCGGCCCGGCTCGACCAGGTCCGCGCCGATGGCGAAGTCGACGCAGCCGGGCGCGGAGCGGGCCTGCCGGACCACCTCCACGCAGGAGGCCAGGTAGGCGTCCCGCTCGGCGGGATCGACGTAGAGACTTCCGGCGACGATGAACACGGGCGACCTCCGGTGGGTGAGCGGGACGAACCCCCATCCTCACCCACCGCAGGCGGCACCGTTCAGGCCCGGCTGATCGCGTTGGCGTGGATCGCCTCGGCCAGGTACTCCGTCAGCCCCGGTGCGATCGCCTCGTAGTAGGCGGTGAACCGGGGATCGGCCAGGTACATGTCGGCCAACCCGGTGTGCACCTCGTACGAGCAGTCGTAGAACCATCCGACGATGAGCTGCCGGTGTTCCTCGGCCAGCGCCATCGCCTCCGCCGAGTCGGCAGGCGTCCCGCCGGTCAGCGCCGCCACGATCCGCCCGCCCCACTCCTCCTGCGCCGCCTTGAGGCGCAGCCAGTCCTCCTTCGAGTAGTTCGCCGCCCGCCGGGTCGACACCCGGTACGCCTCGGTGTCGCCCCAGCGTTCCCGCGCCTCCTCGGCGTGCTCCGCCGGGTCGACGTCACCGAAGACCTCGAACCGTTCCTCCGGGGTCAGGTTGAGTTCCATCCGTCTCGCCTCCATCGCGATCTCGATCGCCGCGACCATCTCCTGGAGTTTCCCGATCCGCCCGGTCAGCAGGTCGTGCTGCCGGCGCAGGTGCGCCGCCGGGTCGGCGGCCGGGTCGTCGAGGATCGCCGCGATCTCCTCCAGCGGAAACCCCAGCTCCCGGTAGAAGCGGACGTGCTGCAACCGCTCCAGGTCCGCGTCGTCGTAGCGGCGGTAGCCGGCCGGCGTCCGGCCGCTCGGCGAGAGCAACCCGATCTCGTCGTAGTGGTGCAGCGTCCGGACCGTCACCCGGGCCGCCTTCGCCACCTGACCCACCGTGTACGCCATGGTTTCCTCCCTTCCGGCACCAAGGCTCCGGCCTGCCGTGACGTGAGGGTCAAGCCCGATTCTGCGCCGGGTTCCCCGGCCTGGGCGGCACGACGGCCGGGCCCGCCCGGGCGGGTCGCGGGAGCGGACGTCAGCGGGGGGCGGCGAGGGCGTGCAGGGCGGACAGGCCGCCCGGCCGGCCGTACCGGTAGCCCTGGCCGTGGACGCAGCCGATCGCGGTGACCGCCGCGTGCTGCCCCTCGGTCTCCACCCCCTCGGCCACCACCGCCAGGTCGAACGCCCCGGCCAGCCGGGTGACCATCTCCACCGTGGCGTACGCCCGCGCGTCGGTGTCCAGCCGGGCCACGAACGACCGGTCGATCTTGAGCTCGGTGGCGGGGATGCGGTGCAGGTAGCTCAACGACGAGTAGCCGGTGCCGAAGTCGTCGATGGCGATACGGATGCCCAGCTCACGAAGCTGGGCGAGCCGTTCCAGCACCGCCTCGCTGCCGTCGATCAACGCCGACTCGGTCAGTTCCAGGGTGAGCGCGCGGGGGGCCAGGCCGGCGGAGGCGGTGGCCGCCGTGACGGTGGCGATCAGGTCGGGACGGCGCAGGTGCGCGGCGGCGATGTTGACCGCGACGGTCGCCTCCGGCACCCGGGCCCGCCAGGTCGCGGCGGCCCGGCACGCCTCGTGGATCACCCACCGGTCGATCGGCACGATCAGCCCGGTCTCCTCGGCCAGCGGCAGGAACGCCGCCGGGGCGAGCAGGCCGAGCCGGGGGTGCCGCCACCGCACCAGCGCCTCGGCGCTGCGGACCGCGCCGGTGGCGAGATCGACGATCGGCTGGTACTCCAGGTGCAGTTGCCGCTCGTCGACGGCCCGCCGCAGGTCGGCGATCAGCTCGGCCCGGGTCACCGCCGACTCCCGCAGCGCCGGCGTGCAGGTGCGGTACGCGGACTTCCCGGCGGCCTTCGCCGCGTACATCGCGATGTCGGCGTCGCGCAGCAGGTCGGTGTGGGAGGCGTGCTGCGGGCCGAACTCGGCGATGCCGATGCTCGCCGACGGGTGGACGCCGACGTCCTCCTCGCCCGGGGACGGTTGCAGGGCGGCGAGCAGCCGCTCGGCGAGCCGTTCCGGGACGACCGTCCGGTCCCCGGCGACCAGCACGGCGAACTCGTCCCCGCCGAGCCGGGCGACGGTGCCGTCGTCGCCGACGGCCGCGCGCATCCGCAGCGCGATGCTGGTCAGCAGGGTGTCACCGGTGGCGTGCCCGAACCGGTCGTTGACCTGCTTGAAGCCGTCCAGGTCGAGGAGCAGGACGGCCACCGGCGGCCCCTCGCGCAGCGCCCGGCGGAGCTGCCGGTTGAACATCAGCCGGTTCGGCAGGCCGGTGAGCTGGTCGGCGTAGGCGAGCTGACGCAGCCGGGCCACCAGCCGCAGGTTCTCGTTGGCGGCCAGCCCCTGCCGCAGGGCGAGCACCCCGAGCAGCGCCATCATGCCGCCGAAGACCAGCGGCGGGGTCTGCCCGGTGGGGCGACGGGCCAGCACCACCGCGATGATCGCCCCGCCGACCGGCAGGTACGGCAGCGCCACCCGCCACCAGGACGGCAGCGGGGTCTCGCCGATCTCCTCGGCCCCGTCGCAGGTCGGCGGCGGTGGCCGGGTGGTGGCGACGCCGATCAGCAGGTAGCTCAGCGGCCAGCAGACGTCGATCGGGTGCCCGGGGGTGTAGCTGCCGTGCGCGACCAGCGAGACGTAGACCGCGTCCGCGCCGGCCCGGGTGACCAGGCCCGCCCCGATCAGGGTCAGCGGCGGCCACACCGAGCGGGCCGGGCCGGCCACCGCCACCAGGATGGTCAGCTGCATCAGGTCGATCATCGGGTAGAGCAGGCCGAGGGTACGCAGCGGATCGTCGAGGTCGGCGGCGGCGACGTCGCGGAACACCACCACCCAGCCGATCGGGATCAGGGCCAGCCCGACGATCACCCCGTCCAGCACGGTGCGGGCCCGGCCCACCGCGCTGCGCGGCGCGGTCAGCGCGGCCAGCAGCGCGGCCGTTCCGGTGACGATGCCGGCGGTGAAGACCGCCCCGATCAGCGGGGTGTGCGGCAGCTCGTCGGCGCTCAGCCGGTCCACCGTCCACAGCAGCCGGCCGGCGGCGGCGAGACCCATGGTGAGCGCGAGCAGCGCCCAGAACCGGCGCAGCGGGGCGGGGTGCCGGCGCATCGTGCGGACGCAGGCGTAGCTGGCCCAGCTCGCCACGGCGGTGGCGGTGACGTCACTGACCAGGGCCGCCTTGGGCAGCGCGGCGAGCAGCCAGACCAGTTCCAGCACGACGGCCACCGCGGCGACGACCGCACCCACCCGGGGAAGGGTCAGCGGTCGGGTCGGCGCGCCGGAGACGGCGTCCTGGGGTAGCACGGTGATCGCTCCGGCTCTCTCTCCAACGCGCACCTCGACCGTGCGGACGGGCCACGGACGGCGAACCATCGAAGCCTAGCCAGCCGGGCGGGTCACCGCCACACTCACCGGGTCGGCTATCCGACCACTGAGGACACGACGTCGGGCGCGTCGTAGGTCGGCGGTCCCCCGTGCGTCCACGGTGTCTCCTCGGCCGTGGGGAACGTCCCGGCGGGCAGGAACGCCTCCGACAGGGTGGTCAGGCAGAGCCGCTCCCCCACCTGCGGCACGCTGCCCGGCGGCGCGGTCAGCCCCCGCCCCATCCCGCCCGACAGCTCCAGCACCACCTCGGTCCGGCCGTCCGCCGCCGGGGTCACGAAGACCACCTTCGCCTTCTGGGCGGGCCGCGCCGTCGACCACAGGGTCGCCCCGACCGGCGTCCGCACCGGCTCGGCGGTCACCACCTGGATTCTCGGCCGCAGCACCGGCCGCCTGCCGCTGTCGTCCACCCGCCCCGGGTCGGCCAGGGTCACGTCGGCGACGAACGCCTCCCCGGCCAGCCGGTGCTCGGCCATCACCAGCGGGTCGTCGTAGGCGCGCTGCACGGCGTAGCTGGTCGCGGCGCGTTCCAGCCGGTGCAGCCGGACCGCGGCCGCGACCGCGCCGTCGTGCCGGGGCTGCGGCCCGCCGTCGGCGTCGAGGTGCTCGGCGTAGCCGGTGAAGGCGTCCCGGTCACCGGCCCAGCGGCCCGCCACCCGCGCCCCGGGCGGCAGCCTGTCGAGCAACCCCAGGCCGCGCCACATCAGCTCCCAGGTGGGCGCGAGCTGCCCGCGCAGCAACCGCACCAGCTCCGCGTACGCCCCGTCGCGGGCGGCCGGGTCGTCGTCGGCCGCCGCCCAGGCCGCCATCGCCGGGGCGAGCGCCACGTTGTCGAACTCCGGGTCGGTGGCCGGGCCGGCCGGCGGGCACACCTTCGGGTCCTCGGCCCGCGCGGCGGCCACGACACCCGACGAGCCGGCCGGCGGGTCGATCCAGCCGAGCAGCGCCGGCAGGTGCTGGTCCTCCACCGCGCTCTGCCCGGTCGCCCAGTGCAGGGTCAACGCGTCGGTCATCGCCAGCAGCGCCGACGAGCCGGGCTGCTCGGCCCGTTCGGCGAAGAACGTCAGCCAGCGGCCGAGCAGCGGCACGGCCGGGTGCACCGGGTGTTCGCCGTCCGGCCGACGGAACCGGGTGGAGCGGCCGAGCAGCCGCAGGAAGGTGATCCCGGCCGGGTTCGGCACCCACAACTGCGGGGCGTCGGCGTACCGGTAGCGCACGTCGCGGCCCCGGTCCACGGCCACCGCCTCCGAGATGCCCCGGAAGCCGTCCAGCCAGGGCAGCACGGTCGCGGCCAGCTCGGTGACGAAGCGGAACCGCTGGTCCCGGTTGCGGGGCTGCGGCACGACCAGCAGCCGGGCGTCGTCGGGGTCGGTGCCGACCAGCGCGGCGAGCGGGGCGTGCGCCTCGCCGGCCATCGCCAGCGGCACCAGCACCAGCGGGCGCTGTGCCAGGTGCAGGTGCCGGACGGTGGCGACCGGCTGGGCCACCCCGGCGGCGAGCGCCTGCGCCTTCGCCAGCGCGCGCAGCGTACTCATGCCGGGTGGCCGGCGAGGGCGTCGGCGCGCAGCCGGGCGGCGGCCCGCAGCAGCGCGGCGGCCTCCTCCCGCTCCGGGTCGGCGGCCCGCTCGCCGGTCGCCAGGGCCAGCACCTCGGACACCTCGGCGATGCCGCCGAGGGCCTCCCGCACCGGCCGGCCCAGCGCCCCGGTCTGCCCCCGCGCCTCGTCCCGGCAGAAGTACGCCAGCTCGCAGCCGGCCAGGCAGTCGGGCGCGTACCGGGCCGGCACGGTCCGCAGCGCGGCGGTCAGCGTCACCGGGTCGACGGCCGGGTCGACGGTGAACCCGGCCGGTACGGCGGTGAGCAGGTCGTCCAGCCGGGCCATCCGGTCCAGTTGGCGACGCAGCACCAGCAGTTGCTTGCGGACGTCGATCAGGCTGGCCATCGGCTGGTTGGCGAAGTCCCGCGGGCAGACCAGCACCACGTCGTGCGACACCGCCTCCGGGTCCCGTCCGGCGGCGGCGAGCAGGTCACGCAGCGCCAGCACGTAGACGGCCGACTGGACGGCGGCGGCGGACACCTTCGCCGGGTCGGCCTGCCCGTCGATCACCGGGAACGACTTGATCTCCACCACGTGGAACCGGCCGCCGAGCCGGGCGGCGACCAGGTCCGGTTCCAGGTGCACCCGCTGGCCGGCCACGTCCAGGCCGAGCAGCGGATGGTCGAACAGCGCCGCGTCCGGCCCGGTGGCGGTCAGCGCGGCCCGCGACCGTTCCCGCCGGTCCGGCAGGTCGTCCGCCCCGCCCAGGTCCGTCCAGCTCGCCCGCTGCGGCACCGGTACGCCCAGCCGCTGCGCGACCAGTCGCAGCAGCTCCGCCCCGCCGTCCGCCTTGACCTGCGCCTCGAACGCGTTGCCCCGGGTGATCGCGAACCGGGACTGGCCGAACCGGGCGGGGAAGCCGACCCGCTCGGCGAGCGCCGTCTTGTCCACCCCGGCCCCGTCCAGCACGGCCCGCCGGGCGCAGCCGGGGTTGCCGGTGAGCGCGGCGATCGTCCGGGCGTTGTGTCGTTTCGGGGGCACGTCGCCCCGGATCGCGGCCAGGCGTTGTGCGGTGCTCGTCACGACAGGCCACGATAGCGGCCCGGACCGACCCCGGCCGGCGGCCGGCGACGCGGGCGGGTTCCACGGCCGGCGGACCGGGCGGGTCAGCGGCCGGCGGACCGGTTCCAGGGCGAACGGGGCGAACGGGCACCGGCGGACGGCCGGTGGCGGCGGCGCGCCGGGCGACGGCCGGGGGTGCAGGGCGGGCGGGCGGCGGTGTGCACCGGCGCGGTCGGCGGGCCCGGCGGGCGGCCGATCAGCCAGCAGAGGAAACGGGCCACGGTCAGCCGACCGGGAGGCGGCGGGCCTCGTCGGCGTCGACGGCGGACTCGGCGCCGCAGAACGAGCACTGCCGCACGTACGTCGACCGGACCGGGATCAGCGGGACGAAGAAGAGGGTGAACTTCGTCGACCGACGGCTGATCACCTGCGCGGCCTGGTTGCCGCAGTGCCGGCAGACGGCGGTGACCACCCCCGACCGGGTGACCCTGGTGCGGAGTCCGAAGATGAGGAACATCGCCCGGCAGTACCCAGCCCGACGCCCCGGGAACCCCGGGTGGAGAATTCCGCCGCCGGCTGTCCGGAACCGGGCCCGCCGTTCGTCACCCTGGTGACGACAACGACAACCGAGGAGCTTCGGCCGATGAAGTACCTGATGCTGGTCTGCACCGACACCGCGCCGGACACCGACCCGGAGGCCGTGCCCGACATCGAGGAGTGGGTGGCCGCGTGCAACGGCCGGGGCCAGCGCGTGCTGGGCAGCCGGCTGGCGGACGTGTCGGCGGCCACCACCGTCCGGGTACGCGACAACGAGCTGCTGCTCACCGACGGGCCCTTCGCCGAGACCAGGGAGGTGATCGTGGGCTTCGACCTGCTGGACTGCGCCGACCTCGACGAGGCGGTGGAGGTGGCCCGCCGGCACCCGATGGCCTACGAGGGCCGGCTCGAACTGCGCCCCCTGGTCGACCTCTGAGCGGGACGACGGTCGGGCCGCCGGACCCGCACCACGGGGGCGGGTCCGGCGGGGACCCGGTCGGCGCGGTCGCGGCGGCGGGTGCCGAGGCGTACCCGAGGATCGTGGCCGCGCTGATCCGGGTGACCGGGGACTGGACGCTCGCCGAGGACTGCGCCCAGGAGGCGCTGGCGGCGGCCGTGGAACGCTGGCCCCGCGACGGCGTGCCGGGCAATCCGGGCGGTTGGCTGATGACGGTCGCCCGGAACCGGGCGACGGACGTGCTGCGCCGGGCCACCGTGGAACGCCACAAGCTGCGTGAGCTGGCACTGCTCACCGATCCGCAGCCGGGCGCGGACGATCCGGCGCAGGACGTGGTGGACGACCGGCTGCGGCTCGTCTTCACCTGCTGCCATCCGGCGCTGTCACTGGAGGCCCGGGTGGCGTTGACGCTGCGTACCGTGGCCGGGGTGCCGACCGCCGAGATCGCCCGCGCCTTCCTGGTCGGCGAGTCCACCATGACCCGGCGGATCACCCGGGCCAAGGCCAGGATCGCGGCGGCCGGCGTCCCCTACCGGGTGCCGACCGGGTCCGCGCTGGCCGAGCGGCTGCCGGGCGTCCTGGCCGTGCTCTACCTGCTTTTCACCCGGGGGTACGACGCCGACGGCGAGCCCGCCTTCGCCACCGAGGCCGTCCGGCTGGCCCGGCTGCTCGACGGGCTGATGCCGGCCGAGCCGGAGGTCGCCGCCCTCTGCGCGCTGCTGCTCCTGCAACACTCCCGCCGGGCTGCCCGCCGCGACGCCGACGGTGAGCTGCGCACCCTCGCCGAGCAGGACCGGTCCCGCTGGGACCATGCCGCCATCGCCGAGGCCGGCACGGTCCTGGCCCGCGCCGAACGCCTGGCGGCGTGCCGCCCGGCCCCGCCGTCC
>NZ_JACGMO010000007.1:0-101313 GCF_015354745.1 Micromonospora sp. S-DT3-3-22 | reverse complement strand
CCCCCGCCGTCACCCCCCGTCCCGTCCGCCGGACGCACGCGCCGGCCGCCCCGGTCCGCCCCACCCCCACCCCCACCACCTCGCCGAGCGCCGGACCGAGCCCGAGCGCCGAACCGACGGCCACCTTCTCCGAACCGCCGCCGGACCCGTCACCGACCTCGGCCCCCTCCGACACCCCGACGCCGGTACCCACCCCCGGCCCGACGTCGACCCTGGAGCCCGACCCGACGCCGGGGCCCACCGTCGGACCGTGCCCCACCGTCACGGTCACCGTGGTCCCCACCCCGCGTCCCCGGCCCACCGTGACGGCCATCCCGACCCGCGCCCCCCGTCCCGCCCGGCTGCGGGACGACACCCGCCCCGTGCCGCGCGTCGGACCGGCCCCCGCCCGGGCGTCGGCCCCGACCGGCCGCCCGTCGGCCACCCCGGCCCCAGCGCCGCAGACGCCCGCGTTACCCGCGCCGACCAGCCACGACAGCACCGACCCGGACGGTACGGTGACGAACGACGCCGGCTGAACCGCCCACGGTGCGGACGCCGACGGCCGACCACCCCGGCGCGACGGACCGGCCGGCACGACAAGCGGGGGCGGAACGCTGAGTACGCGCGACGAGGGCGGTGACCGGCCGGCGGACGACCCCGGACCCTCCCCGACCCGCGACGGCCCGTCCTCCCCCGACCCGGCCCCCGTCGGGCCGGTGGGGGCGGCGACCCGGGTGGCCCGGTGGGTGACCGAGGTGACCGCGCCGGCCGTCCTGGTCACCGGGCTGACCGTGGTGATCGGCTGGCACGGCGCGGGTGGCGTACGGGGGCTGGCCTGGGGGCTGCTCGCCACGGTGTTCGCCGCCGGCATCCCGTTCGCGTACATCCTGGGCGGGGTACGCCGGGGCCGGCTCACCGACCATCACATCGGTCGACGTGAGCAGCGCCGGGTGCCGCTGCTGTTCGGGCTGGTGTCGGCCGCCGCCGGGCTGGCCCTGCTCGCGGCGCTCGGTGCGCCGCGCCCGGTGCTGGCCCTGGTCGCCACCGGGGTGGTCGGTCTGGTGGTGGCGGTGTCGGTCAGCCACTGGTGGAAGATGTCGATCCACTCGGCGGTGGCCGCCGGCACGCTGGTGGTGCTGGTGCTCACCTTCGGCCCCCGGCTGCTGCCGGCCGTTCCGCTGCTCGGCCTGGTCGGCTGGTCCCGGGTCCGGCTGCGCGACCACACCGTCGCGCAGGTCGTGGCCGGCGGGCTGGTGGGGGCCATGGTGGCCGGGCTGGTCTTCGCGGCGCTCTCCTGAGCACTCCGCCGCCCCGGGTGGCCGTCGGCGGGGGCCGTCAGGGCTCGGGGCGGAGCATCGGTGGGTGGAGCCGGGTCGCCGGACCCCGGCGGAACAGTTGGGCGGGCCGCCCCCGGTCGCCCTCGGTGGCGCGGCCGACGGGGCTGACGAAGCCGGGGGTGCCGGTGACCTTGCGGTGGAAGTTGCGCGGGTCCAGCCGGGTCCCCCAGACCGTCTCGTAGACCGCCCGCAGTTGGGCCACGGTGAACTCGGGCGGGCAGAACGCGCCGGCCAGTGGGGTGTACTCCAGCTTCGCGCGGGCCCGTTCCAGGCCGTCGGTGACGATCAGGTCGTGGTCGAAGGCGAGCTGGCCGGGAGCGAGCCGGGTGACCGGCACCCACTCGGCCGAGGCGGCGTCCGAGCCGGCGACCGGGGCGGGCAGGTCGGGTAGCAGCGCCAGCCAGGCCACGGTGACCACCCGCCCGCGCGGGTCCCGGCCGGGGCGGCCGTACGTGCCGAGCTGTTCCAGGTGGCCGGCCGGCTCCGGCAGCCCGGTCTCCTCGGTCAGTTCCCGGGCGGCGGCGTCGGGCAGGTCCTCGTCGATGCCGACGAAGCCGCCCGGCAGCGCCCACCGGCCCTGGTCCGGCGGGATGCCCCGGCGGACGAGCAGCAGGTGCAGCGCGTCGGCGCGCACGGTGAGCACCACCAGGTCCACCGTCACGGCGAAGGGCGGGTAGTCGGTCATCGCTTTATCACCACCTTGACGATAACCTACCAGAGCGGTTATCGTCGTAGCGACGAAAAAGGGGAGGGTGAAGCCATGGCCGACGTGACACGACGACTCTTCCTGCGCCACCTGCGCGGGACACCGACCAACTGGGTACGGCTCCACGTCGCCGGGCGGGTCCGGCGGGAGGGCACCGGCCAGTCGTTCTGGTACCGGCCGCTGACCGCCGTCCTGAGCGAGGTGCCGGTGGACGACCGGGAACTGCCGCTGCTCTTCCACGCCCGTACCGGCGACTTCGCCGACATCACCGTCCAGGCCACCGTGACCTACCGGGTGGCCGACCCGGCGCTCGCCGCCGCCCGGCTCGACTTCTCGGTCGACCCGCGCACCGGCCGGGCCCGCTCCCGCCCCCTCGACCAGGTGGCCACGCTGCTGGCCGAGCTGGCCCAGCAACCCGCCCTCGACCTGCTCGCCCGGGTGCCGCTGGCCGAGGCGCTGACCACCGTGGCACCCGTGCGGGAGGCGGTCTCCGCCGCGCTCGGCACCGAGCCCCGGCTCGCCGACATCGGCGTCGCCGTGGTCAGCGCCCGGGTCGTCGCCGTCCGGCCCGAACCGGAACTGGAACGCGCCCTGCAGACCCCCACCCGGGAGGCCGTGCAGGTGCAGGCCGACCGGGCCACGTACGCCCGCCGGGCCCAGGCCGTCGAACAGGAACGCGGCATCGCCGAGAACGAACTCCAGAACAAGATCGAGCTGGCCCGTCGGGAACAGCAGCTCGTCGAGCAGCACGGGGCGAACGCCCGCCGCCGGGCCGAACTCGACGCCGCCGCCGAGCTGGCCGCCGCCCACGGCAAGGCGGAACGGGAACAGGTCGCCAACACCGCCGCCGCCGACCGGGCCCGGGTGCTCGCCACCGCCGAGGCGGAGAAGGAGCGCCTGCTCGCCGCCGGCACCGCCGACAAGGAACGGACGCTCGCCCTGGCCAAGGCCGAGACGGTACGCGCCGTCGGCGCCGCCGAGGCCGAGGCGGAGGCGGCGAAGCTGGCCACGTACGCCGAACTGCCGCCGGCGGTGCTCCAGGCACTCACCGTGCGGGAACTCGCCGGCCAGCTCCCCCCGATCGGCCAGCTCACGGTCACCCCCGACCTGCTCGCCGACCTGCTCGGCCGGCTCACCGGCCCGACCGGGACGGTCGACCGGTGAGCACCACCCTGGCCCCCCGGGTGGTGGTCGTCCGCCGCCCCAGCGAGCTGGACGAACTGCTCGCCCGGCACGGCACCCGCGCGGCGGCCCAGTGGTACCTGCGCGCCCGGGGGCGGGACCTGGCCGAGGTGGTGGACCGGCACGAGGCACTCCAGTCGGCGCTGACCGCCGTCGGGGCCGCCGTCCCCGCCGACTGGCGACGCGGCACGGTGGACCGGGACGACCTGCCCCGGTTCCTGTTCGGGCCGGAGGACGTCGTCGTCGCCGTCGGGCCGGACGGACTGGTCGCCAACGTGGCGAAGTACCTCAGCGGGCAACCCGTCCTCGGCGTCGACCCGGAGCCGGGCCGCAACGCCGGGGTGCTGGTCCGGTGCACCGGCGACCAGGTGGCCGCCCTGCTGCCGGCGGTGGCGGCCGGGGCCGCGCCGCTGCGGCACCGGGCCATGGTCCGGGCCACCCTCGACGACGGCCAGGAACTGGTCGGCCTCAACGAGGTGTACGTCGGGCACCCCTCCCACCAGTCGGCCCGCTACCTGCTCGACGTGACCTCCGACGGCCCGCCCCGCCGGGAACGGCAGTCGTCCTCCGGGGTGGTCGTCGGCACCGGCACCGGGGCGACCGGCTGGTGCGCCTCGATCGCCCGGGGCCGGCCGGCCGCCGTCGCGCTCCCCGCCCCGCAGGAGCCGGCGCTGTGCTGGTTCGTCCGGGAGGCGTGGCCGTCCCCGGTCACCGGGGCCGACCTGGTCGCCGGCCGCCTCGACGGCACCGGCACGCTGGAGCTGACCGCCGAGTCCGACGGCCTGGTGGCCTTCGCCGACGGCTTGGAGACCGACCGGTTGACGCTGCGCTGGGGCCAGCGCATCCGCGTCGACGTCGCCCCCGGCCGGCTGGCCCTGGTCGAGCCCTGACCGGCGGCCGGCCGGTCAGGGGGTGTCGTCGCCGAGGCGCTGCCGGTTGGCCTCGATCCAGGCGTCCAGCGCGACCGGGTCGTCCGGGTCGACGCCGTCGGCCATCAACTGGGCCACCGCCGCCGTCGCCGGGCTGCGCCGCTCACCTGTCGAATAGAGCCGGGCGAACTCCGGCACCAGTTCCTCGATCGCCTCGTCGGTCTGGGTGACGGCCCGCTCGGGCAGCCCCCGTCGCCGCGCCGCGAACGCCGTCCAGGCGCGCAGCACCCGGGGCAGCAGCGCCGCGTCGTCCATGTCCAGCACCGCCCGCCGGTGCACCCAGTCGAGCAGGAACAGCCCGGCCACCGCCGGACTCCAGCGCAGCGGGTCGGCGTCCGGGAAGCTCGCCGAGTGGTCGAAGAGCAGCCCCAGGCAGAAGTGCAGCGAAGCCAGCTCGGCATCGCCGTCGAGGGTGTTCAGCCCGTACCGGGCCGCCTCGGGGGCGGCCAGGAAGGCCCGGACCAGCGCGGTGCGCTCGTCGGTGGAGAGCGGTTCGGCGGGCCAGCCGGTGGTGTCGGCGCTCGCCTGCGGCAGCACCGCCAACCGCGCCCCGACCAGCGCCCGGTCGGTGGCGAGCGAACCCTCGGCGGGCAGGTCGCCGAGGTCGTCGGTGATCTCCAGGTGGCGGCCAACCTCGCCGTGCATCCGGGCCGGGTCCTCCTCCCGGAACCAGGTCAGGTCGTCGTCGGCGCACATCTGCCGGACCTGCGCGAGGATGCGCTCGGCCGGACCGCCGACGAAGACGTCCTTGGTGATCCCGATGTTGTGGTCGACCAGCGCGACCAGGGCGTGCTCCGGGCCACCCGACTCGTCGTCGTAGGCGAAGGTGGCCAGGTAGGAGGTCTGGTCGCCGTACACGTCGCCGTAGGACCAGGTGCCGGTGAGGTGGACCCGGCCGAGCTGGCCGGCCCAGGCCGGCGCCTGCGCGCCGGGGCGGACCTTCGCCGCGCCCTCGGCGGTCGGGACCAGCGCGGCGAAGACCTGACGGATGGTGGTGGCGGCGGCCGTGCGGCGGCGGGAGGTGGCGGCGAGGAAACCGGAGACGAATTCCCGGACCGCCGCTTCCCGGTCGGTCTCGGCGATCGCGTAGACGCTGCCCAGCAGCGCCGTGCCGAGCATCTCGGCGTCGAGCGCGCAGTCCAGCCTGGTCACGTCGCGGGCGGCGGACAGCACCGCGTCGTAGGGGGTCTGTGGCGTGGCCATGGCACGACCCTACGCCGCCGCGCCGCCCCGGACACCCGTGCCGACGCCCGCGTTCACCGGCCGGTGGCCGGGCGTCCGTCGATGGCCGCCGGGGCGGGCCACGTTTCCCGCCGGAGGTCAGCCGGCGGCGTCCTGCCAGGCGCGGCGGGCGAGGGCGTACCGGTCGATCAGGTCCCGTACGGGGGTGAGGACGTACTCCGCGCCGACCCGGGCGACCTCCTCGGTGAGCCGCCGTTCGGCCCGCTGCCGGGCACTTCGGGCCGCCCACCGGATCACCGGCCCGGTCACGGCCGCCACCAGCAGGCCGGCGAGCAACCCGCCGAGCAGCAGCACGGTGGGCAACGGCGTCTCGCCCACCCGGGGGTACTCCAGCGCCGGCAGCCCGAGGGCGCGCAGCGCGTACCCGAGCACCAGCCAGCCCAGCCCGACCACGGCGGCGAGGGTGACCAGCCACTGGACGCCGCCCACCAGCCGCCACCACAGCGGCCGGCGCTCAATGCCCAGGTCGGTGCCGGCGACCGCCGCGTCCAGCGCGTCCGGCAGGTCGGCCAGGCGGGACCGGGCGGCGGCGGTCACCGCGGCCGGCCAGGGGGCGGGCAGGCCGTCGCCGGAGCGGTCGCCGACCGCGCGGATGGCCAGCCCGAGGGCGGACTGCTGGGCGACCGTCGGTTCGGGCACCGACGTCGCGGCGAGCGGGGTGTGCGCCGGCTGCTGCGGGTCGGTCGCCGGGCCGGGCAGGTGCAGCCGGCGCAGCGGGTCGGGGCGCAGCCGCCGCCAGCCGCGGACCAGCGGCCAGCCGGTCGCGGCACCGGCCCGCTGCCGGTACGCCCCCTCGACCGCGCCCGTCACCGTGGGCACCCCGGCCGCGTCGGCCAGCGCCCGGTCCAGGGTGCGGATCGTCTCCGCGTCCGGGGTGTGCCCCGGGGCCTCGACGGCGACCAGTTCCCCCAGCGCGGCCGTCACCGTGTCGGCGTCGCCCCAGAGCCGGCGCAGCGCGGCCTGCCGGTCCGACACCGCCCGTTCCAGCGCCTCCCGCAGCCCGGTCATCCCGTCCGGCTCGACCGCCGTGGTGGCCAGCAGCGGCACCCCGTCGAGCCCGTCGACGTCGAGCAGCCGACGCAGGTCGGCCAGCACCCGGGGCAGCTCGGCCGGGGGCAGTCGGTCGGCCTGGTTGAGCACCACCACCGTCACGTCCCGGTGCCGGTGGAACTCGCGCAGGTAGCTGGTGTGGATCACCCGGTCGGCGTACTTCTGCGGGTCGACCACCCAGACCACCAGGTCGACCAGGCCGAGCAGGCGGTCCACCTCCAGCCGGTGGGACCGCTGCACCGAGTCGAAGTCGGGCAGGTCGAGCAGGATCAACCCGTGCAGGGCGGACTCGTCGTCGCCGTCGAGCGCGCTCTCCCGGACGAACCGGTGCCGGGGCAGCACGCCGACCCAGTCGAGCAGCCGGGTGCCGCCGTCCAGCGGGCCCCACACGCAGGCGTGCGCGACGCCGGTGGTGGGCCGGCGCACCCCGACCGGGGAGAGTTCCAGCTGGGCGAGGGCGTTGAACAGGCTGGACTTGCCGCTGCCGGTGGCCCCGGCCAGCGCGACCACGGTGTGGTCCCGGGACAGCGACAACCGGGTGCCGGCCCGCTCGACCAGGGTGTGCGCGCCGACCAGTCGGGTGTCGGGCACCTCGCCGTCGACCGCGTCGAGGAAGCGGCGCACCGCGTCGAGCCGGGCCACCAGGGCATCGGCGTCGACACGCTGGTCACCCCGGAGCGCCTCGCGCATCCGGCCGACGATGTTGGTCACCGGATGCCGTCCTCGGGGGTCGGGGTCGGGGTCGGTAGCGCCGGGCCGGCCCGGTCGGCGAGGCCGCTGCGGTGCCGGGCCACCTCGACCCGGCCGGCGGCCCGGCGCAGGCCGGCGGCGGCCTCCGGGCCGGACCGGGCGGCGTCGGTGCGGGCCAGGTAGCGGGCCGCCTCCTCGTCGAGCAGCGTGCCGACCCGCTCCAGCAGGTCGGCCCGGGCCTTCGCGGCGAGGGTACGCACCGCCTGGTCGCCGAAGATCGCCTGGAGCACGGCCTGCGCGGCGACGGTGGTGCCCGCCCCCGTGGCCACCTCCAGACCGGTGGGGATGAACGCGGTGGAGGCGAAGACGGCGATCATCACGGCCAGCCCGGTGGCGTTGACCGCGTACGCGGCCGTACGGGCCACGAACCGCCGGTCGCCGCCCTCGTCGCGGACCAGCTCCAGCACGGCACGCTGCCAGTCCCGGACCAGCCGTTCGGCCCGTTCGGGCAGGTCGGCCGAGGCGTGCGCCAGCGGTGGTTCGAGCAGCGCGGCCCCGGCCGGGTGCGCCTTCCAGGCGGTGTACGTGTGCTCCGCCGCCTCGGCGGCGACCCCGCGCAGCAGGGTGACCAGTTGCGACTCGATGGCGTTGCGCAGCTCGGTGGCGGGGGTGGCGGGCCGGCCGGTGACCGCGGCGACGAGCCGGTCGCGCAGCCGGCCGATCCGGGCCTCCAGCGTCCGGAAGAACTCGCCGGTGCCGACGAACTCCTGCCAGCGGGCGAGCACCTCGCCGCGCAGCAGCCGGCCGTCCTTCAGCCCCTCGGTCACGGTGCGTTGCGCGCCCTGGTAGGCGGCCCGGACCCGGTCGTCCAGCGCGTCGGCGGCGGCCACCTGCTCGTCGGCGGCGTCGGCGAGCGCCTCCACCGTGGGGTGCAGCGAGGCGAGCGCGCCGTCCAGGGTCTGCCGGACCACGGCGGCGCGGGCCTCGGCGTCGGCGGCGAGCCGGGCGAACCAGCCGCCCAGCGGCGCGGTCACCCGGTCGGGCAGCAGGCCCTGGCCGTCGACCCAGGTCTCGGGCAGGACGAACAGCGGCGCTGCGCCCAGTTCCTGGGCGGCGAGCATCTCGGACAGGTGGGCGGCGATCTCGTCGGCGGCCTCGGGCGGCACCCGGTCGAGCACCATGGCGATCGCGGCCCCCCGGGAGCGGGCGGTGCGCAGCAGTTCCCAGGGGACGGCGTCGGCGTACCGGGCAGCGGTGGTGACGAAGAGCCAGAGATCGGCGGCGGCGAGCAACTGACCGGCGAGGGCGCGGTTGGCGTCGACCACCGAGTCGATGTCGGGGGCGTCGAGGAAGGCCAGCCCCGGTGCGAGGGCGGGGGCGGTGACCAGGTGCAGGGTGCCCGGGTCCTCGCTGGGCTCGTTGGTGCGGGTCAGGCCGGGCAGCAGCTCGCCCTGGCGGAACCAGGCGGCGTCGGCGGGGTTGCAGACCAGCACCGGGGAACGGGTGGTGGGGCGGAGCACCCCGGCGGCGCTGACCCGGGCCTGGACCAGGCTGTTGACCAGGGTGGACTTGCCCGCGCCGGTGGAGCCGCCGACGACCACGAGCAGCGGGGCGTCGAGCCGGGCCAGCCGGGGCAGCAGGTAGTCGTCGAGCTGGTCGGTCAGCGCCCGGCCGGTGTGCCGCGCCGGCTCGGCCGAGGGCAGCGCCAGCGGGAACCGGGCCGCGCCGATCGCGGCCCGCAGGCCGGTGAGGGCGGCGGGCAGGCCGTCTCCGGTGGGGCCGGGCGGCGTCTCGTCGGTCTCCGACGACCCGGTGCGGGCGGCGACGGTGGGCGCGCCGGACCGGGTGGCGGGATCGCCGTGCGTCGTCACCGCTAAAGCGTGCCCGACCGATGCAACAGAGACAACCGGAGGGTAGTAACGGTCAGGTTGCGTCGGGTCGGCTCAACTCGACTTGCGCTTTGGCGATCGCGTGGCACTATTGAGTCAAGTTCACTCAACTTGTGGTGCGGTCGCTCCGGGCGGCCCGCCGGGCAGGCCCTCTGACCTGCCCCATCCGTTACGAAGCGAGGAAGCGAAGATGGCACGTGCGGTCGGTATCGACCTCGGCACGACGAACTCCTGCGTCAGCGTTCTCGAGGGCGGTGAGCCCACCGTCATCGCCAACGCTGAGGGCTCGCGGACGACCCCGTCGATCGTCGCGTTCGCCCGCAACGGCGAGGTGCTCGTCGGTGAGGTCGCCAAGCGCCAGGCGGTGACCAACCCGGACCGGACCATCCGCTCGGTCAAGCGGGAGATCGGCACCAACTGGACCGTCGACATCGACGGCAAGAAGTACACCCCGCAGGAGATCTCGGCGCGCACGCTGATGAAGCTCAAGCGGGACGCCGAGGCCTACCTGGGCGAGCAGATCACCGACGCGGTGATCACCGTGCCCGCCTACTTCAACGACGGCCAGCGCCAGGCCACCAAGGAGGCCGGCGAGATCGCCGGCTTCAACGTGCTGCGGATCGTCAACGAGCCGACCGCGGCGGCCCTGGCGTACGGGCTGGACAAGGGCTCCAAGGAGCAGACCGTCCTGGTCTTCGACCTGGGTGGCGGCACCTTCGACGTGTCCCTGCTGGAGCTGGCCGAGGGCGTCGTCGAGGTCAAGTCGACCAGCGGTGACAACCAGCTCGGCGGCGACGACTGGGACCAGCGCATCATCGACCACCTGGTGAAGACGTTCCGGGGCGAGCACGGCATCGACCTGGGCCAGGACAAGATGGCGCTCCAGCGGCTGCGCGAGGCGGCCGAGAAGGCCAAGATCGAGCTGTCGGCGGCCACCACCACCAACATCAACCTGCCGTACATCACCGCCGGGTCTGCCGGCCCGCTGCACCTGGACGTGACGCTCAGCCGCGCCGAGTTCCAGCGGATGACGCAGGACCTGCTGGACCGCTGCAAGGGCCCGTTCGAGCAGGCCGTGAAGGACGCCGGCATCAAGATCGCCGACGTCGACCACGTGATCCTGGTCGGCGGCTCCACCCGGATGCCGGCCGTCACCGACCTGGTCAAGCAGCTCACCGGCCGCGACCCGAACAAGGGCGTCAACCCGGACGAGGTCGTCGCCGTCGGCGCCGCGCTCCAGGCCGGTGTGCTCAAGGGCGAGGTCAAGGACGTCCTGCTGCTCGACGTGACCCCGCTGAGCCTGGGCATCGAGACCAAGGGCGGCATCTTCACCAAGCTCATCGAGCGCAACACCACCATCCCGACCAAGCGCTCCGAGGTCTTCACCACGGCCGACGACAACCAGCCGTCGGTGCTGATCCAGGTGTTCCAGGGCGAGCGGGAGATCGCGGCGTACAACAAGAAGCTCGGCACCTTCGAGCTGACCGGCCTCCCGCCGGCCCCGCGCGGCGTGCCGCAGATCGAGGTCACCTTCGACATCGACGCCAACGGCATCGTCAACGTGCACGCCAAGGACCTGGGCACCGGCAAGGAACAGAAGATGACGATCACCGGCGGCTCCTCGCTGCCGAAGGACGACATCGAGCGGATGCGCCGGGACGCCGAGGAGCACGCCGACGACGACAAGCGTCGCCGGGAGGAGGCCGAGACCCGCAACGTGGCCGAGGCGCTCCAGTGGCAGACCGAGAAGTTCCTCGCCGAGAGCGGCGACAAGCTGCCCTCGGAGAACCGGGAGCAGCTCAACGAGGCTCTCGGTGAGCTGCGCGGCGCGCTCGGCGGCCAGGACATCGAGAAGATCAAGTCGGCCCACGAGCGGCTCGCCCAGGTCTCCCAGCAGGCCGGTTCGCTGCTCTACTCGCAGCAGGCCGAGCAGGGGGAGCAGCCGGGCGCGGCCGGTGCGGGCGCGGGTGCGGGTGCCGCCGGTGCCGCCGGGGCCCCGAAGGCGGGCGGCCCGGACGACGTGGTCGACGCGGAGATCGTGGACGAGGACAAGAAGTGACGGTCCGCGCCACCGCACAGGGAACGAGGTAGTCGTATGACGGAGAAGCCACGAGCCGCCGACCCGGGCACCTCCGGGTCGACGCCGGGTGGCTCCGCGCCCACCGACGACGGGCCGCGGGTCGTCATCCGGGACAACCGCAAGCTCGGCAAGACCGAGGAGACGCCCGCCGCCGCCGACGCCGGGGCCGACGTCCCGGCCGAGGGGCTGGTCGAGGAGTCCGAGGTGGTGGTCGACGAGATCGAGGCCGAGGCCACCACCCTCGACGACCCGGCGCCGACCGGTCCGCCGGTGGTGGACGCCCCCGCGCAGCCGGTCGACGGCAGCGCCACGGGCTCCCCGCTGGGGGCCGAGCTGGAAGCCCTCCGGGCCGAGCTGGACGAGCGGACCCGGGACCTGCAACGGGTGTCGGCGGAGTACGCCAACTACCGCAAGCGGGTGGACCGGGACCGGGGCGTGGTCCAGGAGCAGGCGACCGGTTCGGTGCTCGCCGCGCTGCTGCCCATCCTGGACGACCTGGACCGGGCCCGGGAACACGGCGACCTGGTCGGCCCGTTCGGCACGGTGGCCGAGCAGCTCACCACGGCGCTGGGCAAGTTCGGCCTGACGCCCTTCGGTGAGCAGGGCGACCCGTTCGACCCGACCCGGCACGAGGCGGTCGCGCACCAGACCTCACCGGACGTCGACGAGCCCACCTGCGTGCAGGTGATGCGTCGGGGTTACCTGCTCGGCGAGCGGCTGCTGCGGCCGGCCATGGTCGCGGTCGCCGACCCGGAATAGTGCACGGCCATCCGGTCGCCCCGCCCGCCCGCAACGGTGGGCGGGGCGACCGGGCCACATCTCACGGAAGGGGGTGGACCGGTGAGTTCCAAGGACTGGATCGAGAAGGACTTCTACGCCACGTTGGGCGTGGAGAAGTCCGCCTCCTCGGACGAGATCAAGAAGTCGTACCGGAAACTGGCCCGGGAGTCGCACCCGGACCACAACCCCGGTGACCCGAAGGCCGAGGAGCGGTTCAAGGCCGTCTCCGAGGCGTACGCGGTGCTCGGCGACGACGCCAAGCGCCGCGAGTACGACGAGATGCGCTCGCTGTTCGGCTCGGGCGCGTTTCGTCGGGGCGCGCGCGGCGCGGGTCAGCCCGGCGGGGCCCCGTTCGACGTCTCCGACCTGTTCGGCGGCGGTGGCGGCGGGGACAGCCGGTTCGGTGGCGGCGGCTTCACCGACCTGTTCAGTTCGATCTTCTCCGGTGGCGGTGGCGGTGGCGCCGGCCCGACCCGGGCGCGTGGCCCGGCCCGGGGCCGGGACGTGGAGGCCGAGGTCGCGCTCGACTTCGGCGACGCCGTCCGGGGTGTCACCCTGCCGTTGACGTTGCGCGCGCCGGGGGTGTGCGACACCTGCCACGGCAACGGCGCGAAGCCGGGCACCCAGCCGACCGCCTGCCCGGTCTGCCACGGCGCCGGGGTGACCACCCGGGACCAGGGGTCGTTCAGCTTCTCCGAGCCGTGCCGCAACTGCCAGGGTGTCGGGACGGTCGTCGAGGAGAAGTGTCCCGAGTGCCAGGGCACCGGCGGGGTCACCAAGACCCGCACGCTCAACGTCCGGTTCCCCGCCGGGGTGGCGGACGGCCAGCGGATCAGGCTGGCCGGGCGGGGCGAGCCGGGGCAGCGCGGTGGGCCGGCGGGCGACCTGTTCGTGCAGGTGAAGGTCCGGCCGGACGACCTGTTCGGGCGTACCGGTGACGACCTGACGCTGGCCGTGCCGATCACCTTCGCCGAGGCGGTGCTCGGCACCGACCTGCGGGTGCCCACGCTGGACGGCGCGGTGACCCTGCGGGTCCCCCCGGGCACCCCGTCCGGGCGGGTGCTGCGGGCCCGGGGCAAGGGTGTCGTACGACGGGACGGGCGGGCCGGTGACCTGCTGGTCACGCTGGACGTGGTGGTGCCGGCGACGGTGTCGGACGAGGCGCGGGCGGCGCTGGAGTCGTTCGCCGGGGCGACGCCGCCGGCGGCCCGGGAACATCTCGACGCGCGGGTGCGTCGGGTCGGTTGACCGGTGGACGGGTGCGGAGGTGAGTGGGATGTCGGACGGGTTCGTCGGTTCGGGTGACCCTGCCTACGAGGCCAAGGTGCTGATGATCTCGGTTGCGGCACGGATGGCGGGAATGCACCCGCAGACGCTGCGCCAGTACGACCGGCTCGGCCTGGTGCAGGCCGGCCGGGCGGCCGGTGGCGGTCGACGCTACAGCGTGCGGGACGTCGTCCTGCTGCGCGAGGTGCAGCGGCTCAGCCAGGACGAGGGCGTCAACCTGGCCGGCGTGAAGCGGATCATCGGGCTGGAACGCCTGGTGGAGGAGGCCCAGCAGCGGGTGGCCCGGCTGGAGGCGGAGCTGGACGCCGCGTACCGGCGGATCGCCGAGCTGGAGACGTTGGCCAGCGGCTTCTCCCGGGGCGACCTGGTGCCGACGAACCGCACCTCGACGGCGCTGGTGGTGTGGCGTCCCCGCCGTGCCCCCGGGCGCTGACCCCCGGCGTTCCGCCGCACCGTTCGGGGCCGGCCCGGCATGATCAACACTTCTGGCCGCGAATAGCGGTGTCCCCTCGACGGGATGCCGCTATTTGGCGTATCTAGTGCGAATTCCCTGCGGGGATTACGCATTCCCCCGCCGTGGGGAGGGGTGTCCCGTTAACCTGTGAATCAGGCGTAAGCGGACCAATCCGGACTCCGAGGGTGGGGGGAACCGTGGCGGAATCGGCGAAGAAGGTGGCCCGGCAGGCGGAGGAACGGCTCGACCGGGTGGCCGAGAACGTCCGGGAGAAGTTCGACCGGGTCACCGAGGGCAAGTTCTCCGACACGGTGAAGGACGGCAGGTTCGCCGATCGGCCCACCCCCGGGAAGGACCGGGAGCAGACCGAGGCGAAACGCCGTGAGCAGGGCGGATCGCAGCGCTGACGATCCGCCGACGTGCGGGCCGGGACCCACGGGGGGTCCCGGCCCGTTCGCCGTCCGGGCGGGTCCGGCGCGGACCGTGACGTCAGCCGAGGCGACGGTTGTCCCGGACCAGGCCGCCCTCGCACCAGTCGTGGTAGGTGAAGAGTTCCTGCCGGGCCAGCAGCATCCGGCTGTTGTGCGCCCAGTTGCGCACCAACTCGTCGCCGTCGCGCTCGGCCTGCTCCACCAGCTTGCGGAACCGACGCCGGGGATGGGCGCGGAACTTCGTCCGGATGCCGTCGGCGGCGTAGATGTAGAGGCAGTGCAGGGCGAAGCGGCGGGCCGGACAGGCCGGGTCCCGGGCCAGCTCGAAGAGGGTGAGCACCAGGTGGTCGCCCGCCACCAGCAGGTCCCAGTCCTGCGGCAGCGAGGTCAACGGCACCGAGTCGGGTTGGTACGCCCAGGCCCGCAACTCCGCCGGTGACGGATCGACGGGGTTGGCGAAGCCGCGGAACGTCGGACCGTGCGCGCTCACCGGCAACCTTCCCGCTCACGCCCGCGGGATGCCTCCGTCCCGCCCGCGAGCCCCTGGCCTGCTGGGGCGCAACGCTAGCCGCCGCCCCCGGCCGGCGGAAGACCTGCCGGGAAGCAATTCGGCAACGGATGCCCCGGCCAGGCCGACCCGTGCGGTCGACCTGGCCAGGTGAAACTCAGTCCGTGGCGGGTACCGGTCGGGGCTGACGGGCGGCGATCCTCCGCCGGAGCCGCTGCTTGAACCAGGGCATGTCGGGCAACCGGGCGAGCATCGGGCCGGTGACCACGGTGATCAGCACGTACGCCGTGGCGAGCGCCGCCAACCGGGGTTCGACGGTGCCGGCGGCGACCGCGAGACCGGCGATGACGATGGAGAACTCACCACGGGGCATCAGGGCGAAACCGGCCCGCCAACGACCGGGCTCGGCGATCCCGGCCCGCCGGGCCGCCAGGTAGCCGGTGACCAGCTTCGTCCCCATGGTGACCACGGCCAGCAGCAACGCGGGCAGCAGCACCGGCGGCATGTCCCGGGGGTCGGTGACCAGGCCGAAGAAGACGAAGAAGACGGCGGCGAACAGGTCCCGCAGCGGGGAGAGCAGCTCGGTGGCGTGGTGCGCCACCGGCCCGGACAGGGCGATGCCGACCAGGAACGCCCCGACGGCGGCGGAGACCTGGAGCCGGGCGGCGATCCCGGCCACCAGCAGGGTCAGGCCGAGCACCCCGAGCAGCAGCGCCTCCGGGTCCTTCGCCGACAGGGCCGCGGAGATCAGGTGACCGAAGCGGATGGCGACGACCAGCACGACCACCACGGTGAGCACCGCGATGCCCAGCGCCATCCCACCCTTGACCAGGCCCACGCCGGCCAGCAGCGCGGTCACCAGCGGCAGGTAGAGCGCCATCGCCAGATCCTCGATGACCAGCACGGAGAGGATGACCGGGGTTTCCCGGTTACCGACCCGGCCGAGGTCGCCGAGCACCTTGGCGATCACCCCGGAGGACGAGATCCAGGTGATGCCGCCGAGTACCACGGCCGCCACCCAGCCCCAACCGAGCAGCAGCGCGAAGCCGAACCCGGGCAGGGCGTTGAGGACCGCGTCGATCAGGCCGGCCGGGGCCGCCGAGCGCAGGTTGCCGACCAGCTCGTTGGCGCTGTATTCCAGGCCGAGCATGACCAGCAGCAGGATGACGCCGATCTCGGCGCCGACGGCGAAGAACTCCTCGCTCGCGGCCAGCGGCAGCAGACCGCCGTGGCCGAAGGCGAGGCCGGCGAGCAGGTAGAGCGGGATGGGGGAGACGCCGAACCGGCGGCTGAGCCGACCGAGCAGCCCGAGCAGCAGGAGGAGAGCGCCGACCTCGACCAGTAGAGTTGTGGTTTCGTGCATCCGCCTCAGCCGTCCGGGTCACTGTCGGCGAGGATGGCGGTCACCCCGTCGAGACCCTGCCGGGTGCCGACCACGACCACCACGTCACCGGCCGCGAAGCGGAAGGTGGGATCGGGCGAGACGTTGACCTCGCCCTGCCGGAGCACCGCCACGATCGAGGCGCTGGTCCGGGTACGTGCCTTGGTGTCACCGAGCCGCTTGTTGACGTACTTCGACCCGGCCGGGATGGCGATCTGCTCGGTGAGCAGCCCGGCCGCCTGCTCGCGCAGGCCGGAGAGCTGACCCAGCATCAGCGACGCGCCGAGGATGTCGGCCAGCGCCTCGGCCTCGTCGTCGGTCAGCGGGATGTCGTGCTGACAGGAGTCGGGATCGTCCGGGTCGTAGAGGACCAGGTCGCGGCGGCCATTGCGGTGGGAAACCACCCCGAGCCGGCGGCCGGACTCCGTCATCAGGTCATGACGGACGCCGATTCCCGGTAGGGCGGTCTGTTCGACACGTACTCGCACGGACGAGAGGCTATACCCTGTCCTCCACCTCGGCCCGACGGATGTCTGCCCTGCTCGCGAGCGTTCTACGGCCCGGCACCGGCTGTGGTCGCCGGCTCGCCGGTCGGTAACCGCGACCCGCGCTGCGGGATCAAGGGGTGGTTCTGCGCGGTGTGACGTAGGTTCCCTTGCCCTGATGACCTTCGATGAGGCCCTCCGCCTGAAGGATCAGCAGTGCGGAGCGCACGGGCTCGGCGGAAACCTCGTAGTGCGCGATCAACTCACGCAGGGATGGCAACTTGTCGCCTGGCGAATACTCGCCGGAGGCGATCTTGTCGCGGATGTCCTGGGCAATGCGCTGACGGTCGGAAACTCGGGGCATGGCGGCAACTCCTGGTAGGCCCCAAGATCCTCTCATGGCAGCACATGACCCGCCAAGACTTCGCGTGCTTTGCATGGCGAGTGATTGCCTTCCAATGGTTTGCATTGTATGTTGCTTCGGCGGGGCCTTCAGTGGAAAGCCTGGTAGGCAAACCGGCCTCCGGTTGGCATCCGTGGGCTGGCACGACTGGGCCAGAAGATGCGTCAGTCGTGCCAGCCCTGAGATCGACATGGACCTCGTCGGTGGCGTCCATGCGAAAGCGGCCCTGTCGTCGTACTGCCGAAGTGGGCTGCGACGGCAGGGCGGGCAGTCCGGCCGAGCCGACAGCGCGGCCGGGCTGCCCTTCCAGCACCGCGACACCGAACTGTCCAGCGAAGGAGCGCCATGGCGTACGAGTCGCCGCACCCACCGTCGAAGCTCGACCTTGGTCAACTCAGGTGGGGCGATATTGCGGTGTCCGAGCCATCGCTATACCGCCATTGGGCCGATACTGCTTCGGCCCGCCCGGGGTGGCGTGAGCCGGGTCGGACGGGTGAGGAGGCGTGACCGGGCGGTATGTCGTACACCTGCCGGTGGTCGCTGCGGATCTGGCGCGGGCCAAGATGCTCGCCCGGACGGCGGCCCGCTCGCTGGCCTTCCTCGCTCACGTCGACCCCGGCGAGACCACCGTCTCCGCCGAGGATGACCAGGGGCTACGCCACCGCGTCTTCTGCGACAACCGACTGGAGACCGGCCGCCGGTGTGTGCTCCGGGCCGACCATGAAACCCCGTGCACCTCCCGCCTGCCCCGCCGGCCACCGAACGCCACCCGCCTGCCCCGTTGATCCCACCTCAGCCCACCCCGACCGGTCGGCAGTGTGACCCACGCCACGTTGGCAGAGTTGAGCGGAATAGGCTCAACTCTGGTGGTGTCTCTTACTAGTGGACACGCCGATCCCGGGGGAGCCCATGAACACCGAACGACTCACCACCAAGAGCCGCGAAACCATCACCGGTGCGGTCGCGCTGGCCAACCAGCGTGGTCACGCCACCGTGGAACCCTGGCACCTGCTGCTGGCCCTGCTCGACACCGACGGCTCCACCGCCGCCGGCCTGCTGCGCGCCGTGGGTGCCGACCCCGCCGAGCTGCGCCGGGTCGCCCAACGCTCGGTCGACGCGCTGCCCGCCGCGCGTGGGTCCAGCATCGCCGAGCCCACCCTCGCCCGCGAGTTCGTCAACGCCATCGGTGCCGCCGAGCAGATCGCCCGGCCGCTCGGCGACGAGTACACCTCCACCGAGCACCTGCTCGCCGGCCTGGCCCGGGTGGGTGGCGCGGTGTCCAACGCGCTGAAGTCCGCCGGGGCCACCGAGGAGAACCTGGTCGCCGCGTTCCCGACGGTGCGCGGCGGCGACCGGCGGGTCACCACCGCCGACCCGGAGCAGACCTACCAGGCGCTGGCCAAGTACGGCGTCGACCTCACCGCCAGCGCCCGGGACGGCAAGATCGACCCGGTGATCGGGCGGGATTCCGAGATCCGTCGGGTGATCCAGGTGCTCTCCCGACGTACCAAGAACAACCCGGTGCTGATCGGCGAGCCCGGCGTCGGCAAGACCGCGATCGTCGAGGGCCTGGCCCAGCGGATCGTGGCCGGCGACGTACCGGAGTCGCTGCGGGACAAGAAGCTGGTCTCGCTCGACCTCGGCGCGATGGTCGCCGGTGCGCAGTACCGGGGCCAGTTCGAGGAGCGGCTCAAGTCCGTCCTGGAGGAGATCAAGAACTCGAACGGGCAGGTCATCACGTTCCTCGACGAGCTGCACACCGTGGTCGGCGCGGGCAAGGGCGAGGGCTCGATGGACGCCGGCAACATGCTCAAGCCGATGCTCGCCCGGGGTGAGCTGCGGATGGTCGGCGCGACCACCCTCGACGAGTACCGCGAGCACATCGAGAAGGACCCGGCCCTGGAGCGCCGGTTCCAGCCGGTGCTGGTCGGTGAGCCGACCATCGAGGACACCATCGGCATCCTGCGCGGCCTCAAGGAGCGCTACGAGGTGCACCACGGCGTCCGGATCACCGACGCCGCCCTGGTCGCCGCCGCGTCGCTGTCCGACCGCTACATCACCGACCGGTTCCTGCCGGACAAGGCGATCGACCTGGTCGACGAGTCCGCGTCCCGGCTCCGGATGGAGATCGACTCCCGGCCGGTCGAGGTGGACGAGATCGAGCGGGCGGTACGCCGGCTGGAGATCGAGGAGATGGCGCTGGCCAAGGAGCCGGACGCCGCCTCCGCCGAGCGGCTGGACCGGCTGCGCAAGGAGCTGGCCGACAAGCGGGAACAGCTCACCGCGCTGTCCGAGCGCTGGCAGACCGAGAAGAGCCACATCACCAAGCTCTCCACCGCCAAGGAGGAGCTGGAACGCCTGGGCGGCGAGGCCGAGCGGGCCGAACGCGACGGCGAGCTGGAACGCGCCGCCGAGCTGCGCTACGGCCGGATCCCGGCGCTCAAGGCCGACCTGGCGACGGCGGAGCAGGAACTGGCCCGGCTCCAGGCCGACGGCGCGATGCTCAAGGAGGAGGTCGGCGCGGACGACATCGCCGCCGTCGTCGCCTCCTGGACCGGCATCCCGGCCGGTCGGCTCCTGGAGGGCGAGACCGCCAAGCTGCTGCGGATGGAGGAGTCGCTGGGTGGCCGGGTGGTCGGCCAGGCCGAGGCCGTGGGCGCCGTCTCCGACGCGGTACGCCGGGCGCGGGCCGGCGTCGCCGACCCGGACCGCCCCACCGGCAGCTTCCTCTTCCTCGGCCCGACCGGCGTCGGCAAGACCGAGCTGGCCAAGGCGCTGGCCGAGTTCCTCTTCGACGACGAGCGGGCCATGGTCCGCATCGACATGAGCGAGTACGGCGAGAAGCACTCCGTCGCCCGCCTGGTCGGTGCCCCGCCCGGCTACGTCGGCTACGAGGAGGGCGGGCAGCTCACCGAGGCGGTGCGCCGCCGGCCGTACTCGGTGATCCTGCTGGACGAGGTGGAGAAGGCCCACCCGGACGTCTTCGACATCCTGCTCCAGGTGCTCGACGACGGCCGGCTCACCGACGGTCAGGGTCGTACGGTCGACTTCCGCAACGCGATCCTGATCCTGACCTCCAACCTGGGTTCGTCGGTGATCAGCGATCTGACGCTCGCCGACGAGCAGCGCCGCGAAGGGGTGCTCGCCGTGGTCCGTTCGCACTTCAAGCCGGAGTTCCTCAACCGGCTCGACGACATCGTGGTCTTCGCCGCGCTGCGCGGGGACGACCTGCGGTCGATCGTCGACATCCAGCTCGACCGGCTGCGTCGCCGGCTCGCCGACCGCCGGCTGGCGCTGGACGTCAGCGAAGCCGCCCGGACCTGGCTCGCCGAGCACGGGTACGACCCGATCTACGGCGCCCGGCCGCTGCGCCGCCTGGTCCAGTCGGCCATCGGCGACCAGCTCGCCAAGGCTCTGCTGGGCGGCGTGGTCCGGGACGGCGACACGGTACGGGTCGACCTGTCCGACAACAAGGACGGCCTGGCGGTCACCGCCGCCTGACCCCCGCACCCACCGGGCCGACCCCGCCACCCCGGCGGGGTCGGCCCCTCCACCGCCCCCTCTCCCCTCCCTGCCGACCGCCCCGGTGATCAAGAGGTTTACGTCACCGGGAGCGCTCTCCGGTGGCGTAAACCTCTTGATCACTGCGGTTGGGCGGGGGCTGAGTGCGGGGGCGCGGTGGGTTGGGCGGGGGTGGGGTGGGTGGTCAGTGCCGGGGCGGGGAAAGGAAGGGGGCATGTTCGGGATGCGGAAGAAGAGTGGCGATCCGGAGCTGGACGCCGCCGTGCGGGAACTCGCCGGGGCGGACACCGTCGCCTTCGGCGGGGTGGGGTTCGCCGGCACGCTGCTGCCGGCGACCGAGGCGTACCGGCGGGTCGAGGAGGCGTTCGCGCAGCGCCCCCGGCAGGCCCGCGAGCAGGTCGACTGGCTGCTGCGGCACGGGTCGCCGGCCGGGCGGGCGTACGCGGCGACGCTGCTGGAACGGGTCGACCCGGCGGCGGCCCGGGCGGCCTGGACAGCACTCGGCGACGACGACGGCGAGTTCACCACCTTCACCGGCTGCACGATGGGTGCCACCACCCTGCGCGGGTACGCGGCCGACCGGTTGGCCGGCCCGCACCCCGACGAGAACTCTCGGTAACTGACCGCTCACTCAGAATTCGCTGAGTTTCCCCAGGTGCGCGGGGTGCGCGGGGTTGTTACCGTCTCCGCCGATGCACTTGGGGAGGTGGTCGGGGTGAACGGTCCGGTCGCGTACGTCGTGGCGACGTTGGGATGTCTGATCGGGGTCGCCGGGATCGTGGTGGCGGCGGTGGCCCTCAGCCGGAGTCGGAAGCCGAACCGCCCGACGCCCGCGAAGGACCCGTTCCGCGACACCGACTCCGACGCCCTGCGCGGTGACCCCCGCAAGCTCAAGCCCGGCGACATCGTCGAGATCCGCGGCGTCTCGTACGCGGTCCGCGGCTCGGTGCACCTGGTCGAGGGCGGCTGGAGCTGGGCCGAACACCTGCTGGACACCGTCGAGGGTGACAAGCGCTGGCTCTCCGTCGAGGAGGACCCGGACCTGGAACTGGTCCTCTGGACGGCCGAGCCGGCCGCGACGATCACCCCGGGCGCGCCCACCCTCGACTTCGCCGGCCGCCGCTACTCCTGGGAGGAGTCCGGCCAGGCCCGCTACTCGGCCACCGGCAGCACCGGCCTCGACCCGTACGGCACCGTCCGCTACCAGGACTACCGGGGCCAGGGCGGCGAGCGGCTCTCCTTCGAGGCGTACGGGGAGGCCGGCTGGGAGGTGGGCCGGGGCGAGCGGCTGCACCGCGCGGACGTGATGGTGTACCCGCAGGCTGGCCCGATGGGGTCCTGATCGTGCTGGTCAGCCTGGACACCCCGTACGTCGACACCTGCGCCGCCGACCTGAGCCTGGCGCTCGGTGGACCGGAACGCCCCGCCCTGCACATCCGTGACCTGACCCTGCCCGGCGACGTCCGGCTGCGGCTGCGCCTGCTCGGCGCGTCCCACCAGGTCGTCCTCACCGTCCCGGCCGGTGCCGACGCGACCGCCCCCGACCGGCCCGGCGGGGCGGACGGGCTGGTCGAGACGGTCGCCTGCCTGCCCGGAAGGCCCCCGCACCTGCCCGGCGACCTGCACGACGAGGCGGGCGGCTACCGGTTCACCGCCACCGTGCTGCGTCCCGCCGAGGGGGAGTTGCACACCCGGATCGCCGCGCTCCGCGTCGAGCTGACCGACGACCCGTACGCCCTGGTCGGGGTCTTTCCCGGGGACCCGGACGCGGTCACCGCGCTGGCCGTACGCCCCGACGCGCCGGACGGGACGGTGGGCTGGCGCACCTGGCACGCGTACCCCCAGACCAACGAACTGGTCCTGACCGAGACGGTGGTGACGCTCCCGCGCACCCCACAGCCGGTTCTGCGAGCCCCGCAGTCGCGAACTGAGGAGACACCGTGAGCGTGAGGAGTGAGCCGGTTTTGCGAGCCCCGCAGTCGCGAACTGAGGAGACACCGTGAGCGTGAGGAGTGAGCCGGTTCTGCGAGCCCCGCAGTCGCGAACGAAGGAGACACCGTGACCTACCGACGCTGGTTCGTGGTGGGGGTGGCCTTCGCGGTCGTCGGCGCGCTGGTCGCCGCCTTCGCGATCTTCTACGGCAACTTCTCGCCCCGGGGCTACATCGAGGACCGCTACACCCGGGCGGCGAGCCGGGACATCGGGCGGGACGCCGTCGCGTACACCTCGAACCGGACCCCGAGCCAGGTGGCCAAGGACGTCACCGACGCCTGGAAGCCGGCCGACCAGTACGTCGACGGCAGCGGCGTCTACCTGCGCTACGACGACGACTCGCTGGTGATCCTGCCGATCGCCGCCGGCTCGGTGATCCTGCTGGAACGGATGCGCACCGCCTACCCGCGGTACCACTCGACGGTGGGCAACCACTGGGGCTGGGGGCGGGGCAGCACGGTACGCGGTGGCGGCCCCGGCTCCGGCAAGTGACGCGCACCGATCCCGACCGAACGAACCCCTGGAGCACGCTGTGCAGAACCTGGTCACCGACCTGCTGGTCACCCTCGCCTACGGGGTGGTCGGTGTCGTCCTGATGGCCGTCGGCTACGTGCTGGTCGACGTGGCCACCCCGGGCAAGCTCCACGAGCTGATCTGGACCGAACGCAACCGTAACGCCGCGCTGCTGCTCACCTCGAACCTGGCCGGCGTCGGCATCATCGTGGTGGCCGCGATCGCCGCCAGCGAGGACGACTTCGTCCTCGGCCTGGTCGGTGCCGCCGCGTACGGGATCGTCGGGCTGGTCATCATGGCGTTGGCGTTCGTGCTGCTCGACGCGCTGACCCCGGGCAAGCTGGGCACGCTGCTGGTCGACCCGCAGCCGCACCCGGCGGTCTGGGTGTCGGCGGTGGTGCACCTCGCCACCGGCGCGATCATCGCCGCCGCCATCAGCTGATGACCACGGCGAAGCAGCCGGCGAAGGCGAAGCAGAACACGGGCACCTGGGTCGTCTGGCTCATCCTCGGCCTGTTCGTGCTCTGCTGCGTGGGAAGCAGCATCTTCAACCGGGACTCCGGCGGCACGGCCGTCCCCGCCCCGGCGGCCGACGAACGGGCCGACACCGTGCCGCTCCTCGCCCAGGCCGCCACCAGCCAGGGCATCTGCTACGGCTGGCGGCTGGAGAAGTCGTACGACTCGACGGTCAGCGTCGGCTCCAACCTCGGCGACGGCGTCGCGGTGAGCGAGGACGCCCGCTGCCCGCGCTGGGTCGAGGCCCGCGCCCGGATCACCTACACCGCGGAGAGCAGCGAGAGCAGCGACTCGGCGTACGTCACCGTGGTCGGCTCGCCCGACCTCGCCCCCGCCGACCTGGCCTCGGTGCAGGCCGGGCTGACCCGGTTCGGCCTGGAAGAGGACGTGTTCGTCGACGACCCGGGCTGGGCGATCTGCCGGGCCGCCGTGGCGTTGCCGCTGCTGGTGGCCGAGGCCGGCGTCGCCTCGCCGGCCCCCACCCCGACCGCCGACCCCGGCGCGACGGCGGCTCCGCTGCCGGACGCCGGCAGCGACTTCTGGCGGGACCGCTGGGGTTCGCTGCTCGCCGCCGCCGGTCTGCTGCTGGTCGCCGCGCTGCTGCTCACCGTCGGGTTCGTGCAGCGCGGCCGGCAGCGCGCGGCGGCCCCGGCCGGGCGTACCCGGGGAACGCCGTGACCACCGAGGTGCCGACGGCGGTCGACGGCGGCCCGGCGGCCCGGCCGCACTGGCGGTGGGCCCGCGCGGCGGTGCTGGTCGCGGTCTTCGTCTGCGCCGCCTGCGGCCTGGTGTACGAGCTGGCCCTGGTCGCGCTCGGCAGCTACCTGATCGGCGACACGGTCGGGCAGGCGTCGATCGTGCTCGGCGTGATGGTCTTCGCGATGGGCGTCGGCGCGCTGGTCGCCAAGCCGTTGCAGCCCCGGGCCGCCGCCGCGTTCGCGGTGATCGAGCTGACCCTGGCCCTGCTCGGCGGCCTGTCCGTGCTCGGCCTCTACGCCGCGTTCGCCTGGCTCGACCTGTACGGCCCGGCGCTGGTCGGCACCGCGTTCGTGCTCGGCCTGCTGATCGGCGCGGAGATCCCGCTGCTGATGGTGATGCTGCAACGCATCCGCGAGCAGGCCGCCGGCAGCGCGGTCGCCGACCTGTTCGCCGCCGACTACGTCGGCGCGCTGCTCGGCGGGCTCGCCTTCCCGTTCCTGCTGATCCCGGTCTTCGGCCAGCTCAAGGGCGCGCTGGTGGTCGGCGCGGTGAACGCGGTGGCCGGCCTGGCCCTGGTCTGCACGGTGTTCCGCGGCGAGCTGAGCCGCCGGGCCCGGCTCGTGCTGGGCGCCGGCTCCGTGGTGGTCGCCCTCTGCCTGGGGTACGCCTGGGTCACCGCCGCCGACTTCGAGGTGACCAGCCGCCAGCAGCTCTACCGGGACCCGGTGGTGCACGCCGAACGCTCCCGCTACCAGGAGATCGTGCTGACCCGGTCGGTACGCGAGGTCGGCCATACCGACACCGACCTGCGGCTGTTCCTCAACGGCGACCTCCAGTTCAGCTCGATCGACGAGTACCGCTACCACGAGGCGCTGGTGCACCCGGCGATGCGCGGCCCGCGCGGTGAGGTGCTGGTCCTCGGTGCCGGCGACGGCCTCGCCGTCCGCGAGATCCTGCGCTACCCGGACGTACGCCGGGTGACCGTGGTCGACCTCGACCCGGCGGTGGTGGCGCTGGCCCGCTCCGAGCCGCAGCTACGCGCGCTCAACGGCGGCTCCCTCGACGACCCCCGGGTCCGGGTGCTCAACACCGACGCCTTCGGCTGGCTGCGTACCGCCGCCGAACGCTTCGACGTGGTCGTCGCCGACCTGCCCGACCCGGACGAGACGGCCACCGCCAAGCTCTACACCGTCGAGTTCTACGCCCTGATCCGTTCGGTGCTCGCCGAGGGCGCCCGGCTGGTGGTGCAGTCCGGGTCGCCGTACTTCGCGCCCCGGTCGTACTGGTCGATCGAGGCGTCGGTACGCGAGGCGGGCTTCGCCACCGTGCCGTACCACGTCGACGTGCCGTCGTTCGGTGACTGGGGATTCGTGCTCGCCGCCCCGGGCGGGACCCCGCCGCCGCTGGAACTGCCGGCCGACGCGCCCCGGCTGCGTTTCCTCGACCCGGCGGTGCTGCGGGCGGCGGCGGCCTTCCCCGCCGACCGGGGTCGCCTCGACGTGCCCGCCTCCACCCTGTTGCGGCCCAGGGTGCTCGACTACGCCCGCAGCGAGTGGCGCGGCTACTAGCCTCGGGATGATGTCACCGTCGCTGCGCCGCCGGCTGCCACCGCGTGCGGTGGACGCCGCCGCGTACCTCCAGGCGTTCGTGCTGTCCGGGGTGGCGACGGTGCTGGTCACCCGGGCGTTCCTGCGGGCGACCGGCTACCCGCAGCTCGGCGGCGGCGGCCTGCACATCGCGCACGTGCTCTGGGGTGGCCTGCTGATGACCGTCGGCCTGGGCGTCGCGCTGGTCTTCCTCGGCGGGGCCGCCCGGATGACCGGCGCGGTGCTCGCCGGGATCGGCTTCGGGCTGTTCATCGACGAGGTCGGCAAGTTCGTCACCGCCGGCACCGACTACTTCTACCGGCCGGCCGCCGGCATCATCTACGCCGTCTTCGCCCTGCTGGTGGTGATCACCCAGGCGTTGCGCGAACGGATGCGCCTGACCTCCGGCGAACGGGTGGCGAACGCGTTGGACGTGATCGTCGGCGGGGTCGGCCGGGGGCTCACCGACCGGCGACGGATCGCCACCCTGCGACTGGTCCGGGGTGCCGGCCCGGAGGTCGAGTCGGCGGTGTCCGCGCTGCTGGACGTGGTGCCGCGCCGGGAACCGCCGCCGCGGCGGTTCTGGCAGCCCTGGGTGGCCCGGCTGCGCGACGCGTTGGTCCGGTTGACCGCCCAGCGCTGGGTGGTCCTGCTGGTGGTGGCCTACCTGGTCGTCGAGCCGGTGGCGACGGTGGTGGCGGTGGCCACCGAGGGGGTGACCGGCGAGTTGGACCAGGCCGGTGAGTGGGGCGCGGTGCTGGGGGTGTCCGCCTCGGCGGTGGTCGCCGGGGTGCTGAGCATCCGCGCCGCGTTTCTGCTCCGCAACGACCGGCGGGCCGCGTTCCGGCTGTTCAAGCTGGCGCTCCTGGTCGACCTGCTGTTCGGGCAGATCTTCAACTTCACGGTCAACCAGTTCGACGCGGTGACCGGGCTCGCGGTGGACCTGCTCCTGCTCGCCGTGGTGACCGCCGAACACCGCCGGTTGGTCCGCCAGTCGTGACCGGGGCCGGTGATTCGGCAGTCCGACCAGCGGGTACGGCTCCGTCGTACCCGGTGCGACGGGACTGCGGACGTTACCGTGGTGCGGTGATCTAGGAAGGAGAATCATGGTCGATTCCCACAGCACGCCCGCCCGGACCCGTCCGGGTCTGGTGACGCTCTCCAGCTACCTGCTGATGTTCTTCGCGGCGCTCCAACTGATCGGGCTGATCCTGACCCTCGCGATCAGCGGAAAGCTGCGCCAGGCGTTCGAGGACGCCTTCGAGGGGACCGCGAGCGAGGTCGAGGGCCTCGGCACCGCCGTCGTGGTCTTCGCCGTAGGCGCGTCCGCCGTCCTGCTGCTGATCGCGCTCGCCCTCGTCGTCCTGGCGATCTTCAACAACCGGGGCAAGAACGGCAGCCGGATCGCCACCTGGGTGGTCGGCGGCATCATGGTCTGCTGCGTCGGCGGTGGGCTGGTCAACGGTGCCGCGGGGTTCAGCGGCTCCACCGGCTCCACCTCCGGGGACGCGCCGAGCGCCGAGGAACTGGAACGCAGCATGAACGCCGTGCTGCCGTCCTGGTACAACCCGGTCAGCACCCTGCTCGGGGTGGTCAGCCTGCTCGCCCTGCTGGCGGCGCTGATCCTGCTCGCCCTGCCGCAGTCCAACGAGTTCTTCCGCAAGCCCAAGGCGGGCTGGGAGCCGCCGGTCCCGGGTGCCACCTACCCGGCCGCGCCCGGCTACCCGCCCACCCCCGGCTACCCGGCGACGCCGGACTACCTGCAGCCCGGTGCGCCCGGCCAGCCCGGTGCCCCCGGCCCGTCGTCGGCTCCGGGCCAGCCCGGCCCGTCGTCGGCCACCCCCGGCGTGCCGGACCAGCCGCAGTCGTCCGACGGCCCGTCCTGGTCGCCGCCGTCGGGCGGGGAAACCGACCGGCCCACCGGAGGCAGCGGCCCGGACGACCCGCAGCGGCCCGCCGGCAGTTGACGGGCGCGTAACAGCGACACCGACGATTCCCTCCGAGTAGGTTGCACACCGACGCCTACCGGAGGGAATCGTCGTGTCGTACCCGGATCAGGTGCCGGACCGCCGCCCGCCGGTCGTCACCGTGGCGGCGGCGCTGCTCGGGCTGATGGCGCTCGCCGCCGGGGTCTACGCCGTCACCAGCCTGCTCGCCCTGGGCGGCACGATCGACCGGTTCCGGGGCGCCGTCGCCGGCACCGCCGCCGACCCGGGTGACGTCGACGGGGTGGTCCGGCTGCTGCGGATCAGCACGGTCGGCGCGGCGGTGTGGACGGTGCTGGTGGCGCTGCTGCTGGTCGGCCTCGCCGGTGGACTGCTCGCCCGGCGTCGGGCGGCCCGGGTCGGCGTCTGGGTGGTCTGCGGGCTGGGCCTGCTCGCCGGAGGGTGCGCCCTGGTCGTGCTGGTCGGCCAGCGGGTCAGGCCGCTGCGGCTGGGCAGCGGCGACCAGGGGGTGGCCGACCTCTTCACCACCCTCGACGACGCCTACCCCTCGTGGTGGGTGCCGGTGAACGCGGGCGTCTCGGTGGCCCAGGCCCTCGGCTACCTCGTGGTGGCCGTGCTGCTGGCCCTGCGGCCGGCGAACACCTGGTTCACCGGTCGGCGGCCGGCGCGACCCGGGTACGGGCCCTCCTCGTTCACCGCCGCGCCCTATCCGTCCCCGGTGTCCGCGCTGCCGCCGGAGCCCGGCCCCGAGGAGCAACCGTGACCGTCGACCGAACGACGCCCGGCCGGTGCGCGTTGATCACCGGTGCCACCGCCGGCATCGGCGCGGCGTTCGCCCGGCAGCTCGCCGCCGAGGGTTGGGACCTGGTCCTGGTGGCTCGGGACGCCGCGAGGCTCGACGCCACCGCCGCCGAGCTGACCGGCCGGTACGGCAACCGGACGGAGGTCGTCTCCGCCGATCTGTCCACCGACGACGGTTGCGCCCGGGTGGAACGGCGACTGGCTACCGGTGACCCGGTGGACCTGCTGGTCAACAATGCCGGATCGAGCCTGAACCAGCCGTTTCTGCGGTCCACCGTCGCCGACGAGACGCGGTTGCTCCGGTTGAACGTGCACGCGGTGCTACGCCTGACCCACGCGGCACTCGGACCCATGACGAGGCGCGGTAATGGGACAGTGATAAATGTCTCTTCGGTCGCCGGCTTCGGCCCGGTGATGCCGGGCTCCACCTATCCGGCCAGCAAGGCATGGGTCACCAGTTTCAGCGAATCGATCGGGCAGTCGACCCGCGCGGCAGGGGTGCACGTGATGGCGCTCTGCCCTGGCTACACCCGCACCGGCTACCACGAACGCACCGGCATCGACATGTCCGGCATGCCGCGGTGGATCTGGCTCAAGGCCGACGACGTGGTCGCCGAAGCCCTGCGTGACCTGCGAAAAGGCAAGACCGTGAGCGTTCCCGACTGGAAGTACAAGCTGGCCGTGGCGAGTCTGCGGCACGTGCCGCGCCGGCTGCTGCGCGGCGCCTTCCGGGACCGGCGCGGGCAGGTCGACCCGGCGGGGCAGTGAACGGCACGCGGTGCAGGTCGACGCGCCGGTGACCCGGCGTGGCAGCGCAACTCTGCCGGTGCGGTCGCGCAGCGTAGCCGTCCATCGCCAGTCATCGAGCGCCCGCGTGGTCGATCCGGGTGGGCCGCACACACGACCCACAGACTTGCGCAGTACCCTCTATCGCCATGGGGGACCACGACGACCTGCGTAAATTCATCACTGACCTGGCTGTGGTCCATGGCCGGGTCGTGCTCTCCTCGGGGCGGGAGGCGGAGTGGTACGTCGATCTGCGTCGCGTGACTCTCCATCACCGGGCCGCTCCCCTGGTCGGTCGGGTGATGCGGGAGCTGACCGCCGACTGGAATTACGACGCGGTCGGTGGGTTGACCCTGGGTGCCGATCCGATCGGCATCTCGATGTTGCACGCCGCCGCAGAGACCGATCGACCCCTGGACGCCTTCGTCGTCCGCAAGGCCGGCAAGGCGCACGGTCTCCAACGGCGGATCGAGGGTCCTGAGGTGGCCGGCCGGCGGGTACTGGCGGTGGAGGACACCTCGACGACGGGCGGCAGCGTGTTGACGGCCGTCGAAGCTCTACGCGAGGCCGGGGCGGAGGTCGTGGGCGTGGCGGTGATCGTCGACCGTGGCGCCAGCGACGTGGTACGCGCCGCCGGACTGCCGTATCGGGCGGCCTATACGTTGGCTGACCTCGGCCTTGTGGCGTAAAAATTTGCCGATTCGGATCTGCTGATATGCAGGCGGATCGATGCTGCTGGTGGAAGGATGGAATACGTGGGAACTGCGTTGGCTGAAATGACCATGCCTCAGATCTCGCCGCTTGCCGGCGAGCCGATCGAACGTGCCGACGCCGAGCGGCTGGCGGGGGTCCTCAAGGCCCTCGCCGACCCCGCCCGGCTGCGGCTGCTCAGCCTGATCCAGTCGGCGCCCGAGGGCGAAGCGTGCGTGTGTGACCTCACCGCGCCGCTCGGCCTCTCGCAGCCGACGGTCAGCCACCACCTCCGCATCCTCACCGAGGCCGGCTTGCTGGAGCGGGAGAAGCGTGGTGTGTGGGCCTACTACCGGCTGGTGCCGTCGGCGATCGCCACGATCGCCGACCTCCTCACGCCGCCGCGCAAGCGGGCCACCAAGAAGGCCCGCTGACTGAACCCGTTCGTCCCGTCCAGGGGCGACGTCCGATGACGGACCAGGGGTGGCGTCATCGGGTGGTGACGGCTGTCCGTCACCGGTCAGTTCGCTGATCCACCACCGTGCCCGCGGTGGCGTACGCGTACGCAACGGCCGGTCCTCTCCCCGAGGGCCGGCCGTTGGTCGTCCGCCGGTCAGTGGCCCGGACCGTGTTCCGGGTACCGCCCACCGTCCTGCGGCGGGCGCTGCCCGTACGTCTGCGGCGGGAACCGCTGGTCGTGGCCGGGCTGCTGGCCGTACGGCTGCTCGCCGCCGGAGGGCTGCCCGGGGTGCGGCTGCCGGGGCTGGTCGTGATGGTGGTGCTCGACGGCGTCCCGGACGGCCTCCACCGTGCCGACCGCGGTCGCGGCGGTGATCACGGCGACGGCCTCACCGCGCCGACGCGCCCGGCGGTCGCGGAGGAACTCGAAGAAGATCGGCAATACCGAGAGCAGGATGATCAGCGCGACGACCGGCAGGATGTACCTGTCGATCTTGTCGCCGATGGCGTTGTAGATCTGGTCGGCGAGCAGGTAGCCGATCAGCAGGATGCCGTCCACCCAGAGGATCGCGCCGACGACGTTCCAGAGGAAGAACTGCTTCGCCGGCATGCCGAGCACACCGGCCACCGGGTTGAGGAACGTCCGCACGATCGGAATGAACCGGGCCAGCACGACGGCCTTGGCCGGGCCGAACTTCTGGAAGTAGAACTCCGCCTTCTCCACGTACTCCTTCTTGAAGAGGCGGGAGTTGGGGCGGTCGAACATCCGCCGGCCGTACCTGGCACCGAGCCAGTGCCCGAGCTGGGCCCCGACGATCGCGCAGATCGGCCCGCCGATCAGCAGCCCGGCCAGCGAGAGCCGGGTGCCGTCGCCGAAGATCGCGTCGGCCACCGGCGAGGCGGCGACCCCGGCCAGGAAGAGCAGTGAGTCACCGGGGAAGAAGAACCCCACCAGCAGACCGGTCTCGGCGAAGAGGATCACCCACACGCCGATCAGCCCGAAGGTCTGGAGCAGATCCTTGGGGTCGAGCGGGTTCAGCGCGACCGTCTCGGCGACCACCCGCGTCTTCTCACCTGTGTCCACGGCCACACACCATACCGAGCCCACGAACCGCCGGTCGCGGCACGCGCCCCTTCGACCGTGATCTCACCCCCGGACGCCCCGGTTCAGGCCACGGGGTGCCCGGGTCGGGCCCCGATGCGCCCGGGTCGGGCCACGAAGCTGTCCCGGGTCAGGCCACGAAGCGCGACCGGAGACGCCGGGCCGCCAGGTAGCTAACGATCCCGGCCACCAGCAGCAGGCCACCGACGGTGACCAGCAGGCCGGTCGGAGAGCCGGTGATCGGCAACGAGCCGTCGTCGCCGCCCTGACCACCCGAGGTGGGGTTCACCAGGATCTTCGCGGTGTCGTTGCTCGGGTCGAGATCCTTCGCGCCCACCGGGCCGTTGCTCAGCTCGACCTTGCCCGTCAGGGTGCCCGCCCGATCGATGCGGAACGAGAACGGCAGGGCGACCTTTCCGCCCTTGTGGATGAGGTCGTACTGGTAGCAGGAGTACGCGCGGGCACCCGGCCGGCCGCCCTCCTCGTCCTGGATGTCGGCGTCGAGGCAGTTCTTGGGCACCTTGACGGCGGTGACACCCTTCGGCACGGTCATCTCGATGATGGTGTAGAAGTCACGGCCGCCATTGGACGACGAGGCCGGCCCCCGGTTGGTGTAACCGATTGTGACCGGCACGGTCTCGCCCACCTTGGCGGTGATGCGCACCTCGTCGGCGGCCAGGTCGGCCCGCTGGTCGCCGGTGACGGTCAACTCGACGGGCGTTTCGTTGTCGGCCGGCTTGACGTCGGTCTGCGGTGCCCGGGACGCGCCGACGGGCAGCTTCCCACCGGTCGGCTCCAGCCGCAGCACACCGCCGGTGCCCTGCTGGTCGAGCGTGTACTTGGGCCGCTCGTCCGCCCAGTCCTGCGGGGTCAACCAGGTGGCGGTGCCGGTCTGGATGTTCGGTGCCGAGACGTCGCCGGGCACGGTGACACCGAAACCGCCACCGACCCGGAACACCCGGCCCGGCGCGATCTCGTCGTCGAAGGTGCAGACGAACAGGTTCGGCGTCCAGTGGTTCAGGCCGCCCTTGCTGCCGTAACGGCAGTTCTGGTAGCGCTTCGACGGGGTGAGACCGTACATGGCCGACACGAGGAGCACCGCGCCCTGGGCGGTCTCCTGCCCCTGGTTGCCGACCGACAGCCCCACCGGCACCGTGGCACCGGGACCACCGGTCAGCGTCACCGCGGGACCCGCCACCAGATCGACCCCCTCGCCGATGGTGACGGTCGAGGTGGTGCTGCTCGTACCGAACCTGGAGCTGGTCACGGTAAAGCGGATCTTGCCATTCTGACCCACCTTGGCACCCGCGCGTGGCAGCACCGGAATCAGGAGCAGGTCATGGCTCTCGCTGTCGATGGCCGAGCAGGTCAGGACGGTGCTCTCGCGGGTGCAGGCCGAGCCCAGCGGATCGCGCACGTCGGCGAAGGCATCGACGGCGCTGTAGTCCACGGTGACGGTGTGCTCAAGCGGGGGCTGATCGCCCCGCCAGACGAGGGACACCCGTCTGCCCGACCCGCCCGGGGCCAGGGTGATGCTGTCGGCGACGATGTCGAACCCTGCCGCCGCGACCACCTCGGGAGAAGCGCCGGGAATGGCGGGGGCGGCCAGGGCAGGGCCGGTGGAGGCGGTGACGAACGCGCCCACCGCAGCGAACCCGGCCAGCCAGCGTCGCATCGTGTGCTTCCGCATCAATGTTCCTGTCCTGGAAGGGGCGCAGTCGTGACGTAGCGTACGGAACAACTCGGGCGGTGACCGCCCCGCTCGGCCGGGCAGTGGGCCGAACGGGCCGAACGATCGGCGACTCCACCGCAACGGCCACGGTCTGCCGAGCCGTCGGGACGACGGTGGGCGTCGCCCACCGTCAGAGCCGGGGGTCGACCGGCTCCGACTCGCAGGCCAGGATCGCGAATACCAGCTCGTGCCGACGCCACAGCGGCGCGTCGGCGGCGTAGGCGTCCAGGGCGGCCAGGCCGAGCGCGTGCTCGCGCAGCGCCAGGCCCCGCTTGCGCCCCAGCGACCGGCGACGCAGCGCGGTGAGCTGGGCCGGATCGGTGTAGCCGGGACCGTAGATGATCCGCAGGTACTCCCGTCCCCGGCACTTGATGCCCGGCTGGAGCAGCGAACCGCGCGCCGACCGGGCGGCCGGCCCGGCGTACGGCTTGACCACCATCCCCTCGCCACCGGCCCCGGTCAGCGTCAACCACCACCCGGTGGCTACCGCCACCGACGCCTCGTCGGCCAGCTCAACCACCTGCCGCCGGGTCGGCGTGAAGAACTCCGGGTCGGCCGCGCAGAGCCGGTCGGCCAACGCCAGGTGCCAACCGTGGTCCCGGCCGGTGAAGGTCAGCGTCGCCCCGGCCAGCACCGCGAACGGCGCCAGGGTCACCCCGCGCAGCCCCTCGGTGGGTGCCACGTACGCGCGGTACGCCGCCGAGTAGCCCTCGACCTCGACCCGCCGGGCCGCCATCCGGTCCCGCAGCGCGGCCACCGGCAGGCCCCGGGCCGCCGCCGCGTCCAGCGCGGCGAGGGCCGCCGGCAGCGCCGCCCGACCGGCCGCCCCGACCCCGGCGTACTGCTCACGGATCAGCCCACCCGCCTTCGCCGACCAGGGCAGCAGCTCACAGTCCAGCAGCAGCCGGTCGGTGCCCAACTCGTCCCACAACCCGGCCGCGCCGACCGCCGCCCGGACCCGGTCCAGCAGCTCCCCGTCCAGCGGCGGACCGAAGAACGGCCGGCCGGTACGGGTGTGCACCACCCCACCGCCGAACGGGCCCGGTTCCCGCTCGACCAGCACCACCGCGCGGGAACCCATGTGCTTCTCCTCGCACACCACCCGCTGCACGCCGGCCGACCGGTAGTCGTCGAACGCCTGCGTCGGGTGCTCCAGGAACCCCGGCACGGTCGACGTCGAGCAGGGCGCCATCGTCGGCGGCAGCCAGACCAGCCGACCCGGGTCCACCGCGAACCGGCTCATCACCTCCAGCGCGGCGGCGGCGTTCTCCGCCGGCACGGTCAGCTTGCCGTAGGCGTGTTCCAGGTGCCGCCGCCCGGTCACGTCGGCCAGGTCGAGCACCGTGTCCGAGCGGCTCGGGGTGCTGACCAGCGGCCGGGCCGGGGCGTACCACTCCCGCTGGGCGTCGACCGAGATCAGCTCCCGCTCCGGGTAGCGCAGCGCGGTGAGCTTCCCGCCGAAGACGCAGCCGGTGTCGACGCAGATGGTGTTGTTGACCCATTCCGGGGTCGGGGTCGGGGTGTGCCCGTACACGACCGTCGCCGAGCCCCGGTAGTCGCGCGCCCACGGGTAGCGCACCGGCAGGCCGTACTCGTCGGTCTCGCCGGTGGTCTCGCCCCAGAGCGCGAACGAACGGACCCGGCCCGACGCGCGGCCGTGGTAGGCCTCCTTCAGGCCGGCGTGCGCCACCACCAGCCGGCCGCCGTCCAGCACGAAGTGGCTGACCAGGCCGTCGATGAAGGTCGCCACCCCGGCCACGAACGCCGGGTCCTCGGCGTCGAGCTGCTCCATCGTCTCGGCCAGGCCGTGGGTGAGCTTGACGTCCTGGCCACGCAGCTTGCGCAGCAACTTGTGCTCGTGGTTGCCCGGCACGCAGATCGCGTGCCCGGCCGCCACCATGCCCATCACCAGGCGCAGCACGCCGGGGGAGTCCGGGCCGCGGTCCACCAGGTCACCCACGAAGACGGCGGTACGACCAGCCGGGTGCACCGCGTCCACCGGGCGACCCGCGTCGTCGCGGTGCAGCACGAAGCCCAGCCGCACCAGCAGCGCCTCCAGCTCCGCCCGGCAGCCGTGCACGTCACCGACGATGTCGAACGGCCCGGTCAGCTCCCGCCGGTCGTTGAACAGCCTCTCCAGGCGGATCCGCGCGGCGTCGATCTCCTCGACCCCGCGCAGCACGTGCACCCTGCGGAACCCCTCCCGGGTCAACTGCCCGTACGACCGGCGCAGGTCACGCTGCATCCGGGCCAGTACCTGCCGGCCGTGCGTCCGGTCGGCGCGGGCCTGGGTCCGTTCCCAGGCCAACGCCTCCGGCACGTCCAGCACGATCGCCACCGGGAACACGTCGTGGTCCCGGGCCACCTGCACCAGCCCGGCGCGGGCGTGCGGCTGGAGGTTCGTCGCGTCGACCACGGTGAGCCGGCCCCGCCGCAGCCGGACCCCCGCCACGTGGTGCAGCGCCCCGAACGCGTCGGCCGAGGCGGACTGGTCGTTCTCGTCGTCGGCGACCATCGCCCGGAACGCGTCCGAGGCGAGCACCTGACTGGGCGCGAAGTGCCGGGCGGCGAAGGTGGACTTGCCCGAGCCGGAGACGCCGACCAGCGCCACCAGGGCGAGTTCGGGAATGTCGAGGATGGTCATCGGGTCGTCTCCTGGCTGCCCACGGCGGTGAGGACGGCGAGCTGGGTGGGGTGGCCCAGCTCGGGGTCGTGGTCACCGATCCCGCTGATCGTGGCCGTGTAACCGTGGTCGGCGGCCACCCGCCCGACCCACGCCGCGAACTCGGCACGGGTCCACTCGAACCGGTGGTCGGGGTGCCGGAACCGACCCGCCGGCAGCCCCTCGTAACGCACGTTGTACTCCGCGTTCGGGGTGGTCACCACGACCGTGGCCGGCCGGGCGTGACCCAGCACGGCGTCCTCCAGCGCGGGCAGCCGGGCCGGGTCCAGGTGCTCGACGACCTCCATCAGCACCGCCGCGTCGTAGCCGCGCAACCGGTCGTCCCGGTAGGTCAGCGCCGACTGCCACAGCCGGACCCGGTCCTGCTGCCGCTGCGGCAACCGGTCCAGCCGCAGCCGGCGGGCGGCCACGGTCAGCGCCTGGGCGGAGACGTCCACGCCCACCACCTCGGTGTAACGCCGGTCGGCGAGCAGCCCGGTGAGCAGCGCGCCGCCGCCACAGCCCAGGTCCACCACCCGGCTCGCCCCGCTGGCCGCCAGCGCGGCGAGTACCGCCTCACGCCGCCGTACCGCCAGGGACGCCCGCCGGGGGTCGGCCACCGCCGTCGCGCCGTCCGCCGGGCCGGTGGACCCGTCGACACTGTCGTCCGGCACGGGCACGTCGGCCAGCCGCAACTCGGCCAGCCGGGCCATCGCCTGCCCGGCCAACGCCCGCCGGTGGGCCAGGTAACGCCGGGTGATCAGCGCCCGCTCCGGGTGGTCGGCGAGCCAACCCGCCCCGGCCCGCAGCAACTTGTCGATCTCGTCCGGGGCGACCCAGTAGTGCTTGGCGTCGTCCAGCACCGGCAGCAGGACGTACAGGTGGTTGAGGGCGTCGGCGAGCCGGACCGTGCCGGACAGGCAGAGGTCGACGTACCGGCTGTCACCCCATTCGGGGTGCTGCTCGTCGAGCGGGAGCGGGGCTGCGGTGACCGCCCAGCCCAGCGGGGCGAACAGCCGTACCGCCAGCTCCGCGCCGCCCCGGCAGCGCAGCACCGGCACCCGGATGCTCAGCGGGATCGCCGAGCCGGCCAGCTCCGGACGGTCCCGGGACACCCCGCGCAGCGCGGACCGGAACACCGTCGACAGCGCGGAGGAGAGCAGGCTGGACGCGGCGTAGGCGCGGTCGTTGACGTACTGCCCGAGGGTGAAACTCTCCGGTGTGGACGCCGCCCGCTTCCGACCCACCCCGAGACGCTGTGGGTCGACCTCGACCAGCAGGGCGGCCGTGCACCGCCGCGCTGTCGCCTCCGGGTAGAAGACGTGCGCGGTGCCCGTCGGCAGGTCGAACTCCTGCACCCGGTCGGGGTGCTTGACCAGCAGGTAACCGAGATCGGTCGCCGGCTGGTGGGTGGTGGTCAGGGTGAGCAGCACGCGCCCATGATCCCAGCGCGGCCGATCCGGCGTCGTCCTGATTCCCCTCGGGCCGCTCGCAGCCAGGGGTACCGGCGGGGGTCAGGCCGTGAAGCGGGTCCGGCGGCGACGGGTCACCACGAAGCCGGCGACGCCCGCCGCGACCAGCAGGGCACCGGCACCGGCGACCAGGGTGACGGACTGACCGGTGATCGGCAGGGTGCCACCGTCATCCTCACCGTCACCACCGCCGACTCCGCCCGGTCCGGCGACGCCGGACTTGACGACGAGCGTGGCCCGGTCGTTCGCGGCCGGGTCGCCTGCGGCGAGGCAGCCGTAGAGGTCCGCCCCGGGTTCACCGCCGTGCTCCCACGGGTTCCACGACTTCTCGTCGTTCCGGTCGTACGGGGCGCACTCCCCGGAGACCTCGACCGCCTCGGTGCCCTTCGGGATCTCGACCGTCACGAACGGTCCGCTGAGCCGCCACGTCTGGACGGTGGCCGGGCCCAGGTTGGTCCAGCCGACCCGTACCTCGACCCGGTCGCCCACCTTGCCGCTGGCGCTGGCACCGTTGGCGGCCACATCGGCCGGATTGTCACCGCCGACGTTCAGGCCGACGACGGTGAAGCTGTTCCACCGGTCGACGTCGGTCTGCGGCACGGACGCCTGCCGGGCCGTCCGCACCTCGACCAGTTCCAGCTTCCCTCCGGTGCCGGGCCTGCCCGGCGGAAGTGGATAGGCGGGGTTGTCGATGATCAGCTTCCAGTCGTCCCTGGTCCACCAGTCGACGTAGCTGTCGATCCTGCTGCCGGAGCGGGCCTGCCGGTCCAGGGTCACCGGAAGCCTGCTGGAGAGCCGTCCCTGCCCGGCCGGTCGGGCCCGCACCGTCAGCGGTAGTCGTCCTCGTCGGCGGTGACCACCCGGGCCTGCTCCATGGCGTCCCAGTCGTCGACCTCCAGGCCCCGGTGCGGCTCGGCGTCGGTCTCGTCCGGGCCGATCACGGCGGCCTGCTCGACCGCGTCGGCCGGCTCGGCCTCCAGGTCGCGTTCCTGCGGGTCGAGGTGGTCGCTCGGGGTGAACTCCTCGTCGGGCTGACCCATCGTCCCTCCCTGGATGCGGCGGCCTGTCCACCCCACCGTACGGGCTGGTGCGGGAGGTCGCCCGGTGGGCGCGGGAACGCGGGAACGTCCCACCGGGGACGCCGGGCGGTGTCAGGATGGGTCGGTGGGCTTCCTGATCCGGTTGGTGATCACGGCGATCGCGCTGTGGGTCACCACGCTGATCGTGCCGGGGGTCGACGTCTCCGGGCGCAACGGCGCGAACACCGCGTTCACCCTGCTCGTGGTGGCGCTGATCTTCGGCGTGGTCAACGCGGTGCTCAAACCGGTGATCAAGGTGGTCGGTTGCGTGTTCTACCTGCTCACCCTCGGGCTGTTCGCGCTGGTGGTGAACGCCCTGCTGTTCCTGCTGACCGACCGGATCGCGCGCGCGGTCGACCTGTCGTTCCGGGTGGACGGTTTCTGGGCGGCCTTCTGGGGGGCCATCGTGATGGCCGTGGTGACCTGGCTGATCAGCGTCGCCGTGCCGGACGGCCGGGAGGCCCGGTGAGGCCGACCGGTGGACGGTCACCGGGGCGGTTGTGTCCGCCGACGCCTCCTACGGGATACTGCCGACGGTGGACAGCGCGGTCCGGCGCACCCATGGAAGACAGCGGCCAGCGTGGCCGAGAGCGGTAAGTAAGGAGCGTTCCCCATGCCCATCGCTTCCCCCGAGGCTTACGCGGAGATGCTGGACCGGGCCAAGGCCGGCCGGTACGCGTACCCCGCGATCAACGTGACCTCGTCGCAGACCCTGAACGCGGCGCTGAAGGGCTTCGCCGACGCGGAGAGCGACGGCATCATCCAGGTCTCCACCGGTGGCGCGGAGTACCTGTCCGGCCCGTCGGTCAAGGACATGGTGACCGGCGCGGTGGCGTTCGCCGCGTACGCGCACGAGGTGGCCAAGAAGTACCCGGTCAACATCGCGCTGCACACCGACCACTGCCCGAAGGACAAGCTGGACGGGTTCGTCCGGCCGCTGATGGCCATCTCCCAGGAGCGGGTGAAGGGCGGCCAGGAGCCGCTGTTCCAGTCGCACATGTGGGACGGTTCGGCCGTGCCGGTGGCGGAGAACCTGGAGATCGCCGCCCAGCTCCTCGACGAGGCCGCCAAGGGCAAGATCGTCCTGGAGATCGAGGTCGGCGTCGTCGGTGGCGAGGAGGACGGCGTCGAGAACGCCATCAACGACAAGCTCTACACCACCGTCGAGGACGGCCTGGCCATGGTCGAGGCGCTCGGCCTGGGCGAGAAGGGCCGCTACATGGCGGCGCTGACCTTCGGCAACGTGCACGGCGTCTACAAGCCGGGCAACGTCAAGCTCCGGCCGGAGATCCTCAACCAGATCCAGGAGGCGGTCGGCGCCAAGTACGGCAAGGACAAGCCGCTCAGCCTGGTCTTCCACGGCGGCTCCGGCTCGCTGCTTGAGGAGATCCGGGAGGCGCTCGACTACGGCGTCGTGAAGATGAACATCGACACCGACACCCAGTACGCCTTCACCCGGCCCGTCGCGGACCACATGTTCCGCAACTACGACGGCGTACTCAAGATCGACGGCGAGGTCGGCAACAAGAAGCAGTACGACCCGCGTACCTGGGGCAAGCTGGCCGAGGCCGGTCTCGCCGCCCGGGTCGTCGAGGCGTGCGAGCACCTGCGCTCCACCGGCACCCGGATGAAGTGACCCTGACGTACCCCGTCGACGGCCGGCTCCCCACCCGGGGGCCGGCCGTCGCCGTCGGAGCCCGGCCAGCCGGGCCGGACGTCAGGCGGTCGCGGTGAGCACCCGGACGGCCTCCCGTACGTCGTCGGTGAGGTGGATGCTGCCGGACAGGTCACCGAACGGCGACCCGGCGAACAACGGCCGCAGCAACGACTCGATCGGCAGCTCCCGCGTCCAGTACGCCCGGTCCAGGAAGACGTACGCCCCGCTCGCCCCGTCCGTGCCGTAGTACGTCTTCGTGGCCGCCTGGAACACCTCCTGCACGGTGCCGGCCCGGCCGGGCGCGAAGACGATCCCGCCCCGGGCCAGCCGCAGGATGGTGTCCTCCCGGATGGCGTTGGAGAAGTACTTCGCGATCCGCCCGGCGAACAGGTTCGCCGGTTCGTGCCCGTACAGCCAGGTGGGGATGGCCAGCCCACCGGAACGGGCCCAGTCCAGCCCGGGGCCGCGCTGCTGCGGCACGGTCGCCGTGTAGCGGTCCCGCACCGCCAGCGCGGCGGCCGTGTAGCGGTCGTGGTCGGTGAAGTCGGGGGCCACCGCCAGCAGGTCGATCGCCGTGTTCAGCTCCTGGGCCGGCCAGGCCGACAGGAACGCGCCCAGGTTGGCCGCCTCCATCACCCCGGGCCCGCCGCCGGTCACCACCAGCCGGTCGGCCCGCGCCAGCTCCCAGCCCAGCACCGCCGCCATCCGGTACGGCACACTGCCGCGCGGCACCGCGTGCCCGCCCATCACCCCCACCACCGACTGCGGCCCGTGGGTGGACAGCCAGGTCCGGGTCGCGTCGGCCAGTGCGTTGTCCACACCGTGGTCGTGCAGCCGCTGGCCGAGGGCCTCCTTCACGTCGGGCAGGGCGCCACCGTGGGCGCGGAAATGCTCGTAGACCCGGGTGTCGTACATCCCGGCGAACCCGGCGGCGGCGAACCCCTCGGCCAGGTCGGTCGGGGTGTAGAGGTGGGCCGGCTGGGTCGGGTACGGCAGGCCGGAGAAGGGCGGCACCACGTTCGCCCCGCGCCGGACCAGGTCCGCGCCGACCTCCCGGCCGGCGAAGCGGCAGCCCACGAAGAGGGTGCCGGTCACGTCGGAGGCGGTCAGGTCGGGCACCGGGTCGAGGTCGAGGCGGAGCCCCTGCACGGTCAGCCCGGCGAGGCTGTCGGCGGCCAGGTGCCTGTCGAACTCGGCCCGGGTCTCGATCTCGTCATGACTGGTGTCGTGCGGCGCGATGACGTCCGCCGGAGGTGGGGTGGGCACCCCGCCATCCTGCCCCCACCCCGCCACCGTGCACCGGGGCAGGGGTACCGACGACAGAAGCCCGGCGACCGAGGTCGCCGGGCTCCTGCGTAACCGGGTCCTGGGGAGGCTCCGGACCAATAGTTGTAGTGGAAAATATCTTCGGGTGGCATGGGCCGCAGGGCCGGTACGGTCCGCCGAGGGTTCACCCGACGGGGCCGAGGGTTCACCCGCCAGGGTCCCCGACGTGGCGTAGACCTCCACCGTTCAGCCAGCGTACCCACCCGACCCCCTCGCGCCCCCCGGGGCGAAGCGGGTTGAATGGGGCGATGCAGAACCTGTTGCCTGAGCCTCCGGCCACCCTCCTGCCCGCGCACGACGACGCGGACGCCGCGCTGGCCGCCGCCGCGGAGCAGGGCACCGACGAGGCGTACGCCGAGGTCGCGGCCCGCTTCCCGACCCACAGTGCGGCCTGGGCGGCGCTGGCCACCCGGGCCCTGGACGGTGGCCAGGTGGTCGCGGCGTACGCGTACGCCCGTACCGGTTACCACCGTGGCCTGGACCAGTTGCGGCGCAGCGGCTGGAAGGGGCACGGCCCGGTCCCCTGGTCGCACACCCCGAACCGGGGCTTCCTGCGCTGCCTCTACGTCCTGTCCCGGGCGGCCGGGGAGATCGGCGAGGCGGACGAGGCCGCCCGCTGCGCCCAGTTCCTCCGCGACTGCGACCCGGCCGCCGGGGACGCCCTCGCCAGCGCCTGACCGACCGGTCGACGCCGGCCCGCCCCGACAGTTCGTGCGGGGTGGGCCGGCGTCGCCGTTTCCTGCGTGGTGCCGCCGTTTCCCGTGTCGCCGTTTCCCGGGCCGGTCAGAGCCCCTCGGCCACCGCCGCCGCGATCTTCAGCCAGGCGTCCCGGGTGGCCGAGGAGAGCCCGCCGTACCGGATCGGCTCGCCGGTGTCGATCAGCCGCTCGTACGGCGCGAGCAGCACCGCCCTCGTCCGGGCGGCGAAGTGCTCCTGGATGGCCGGCAGGTCGATCTCCTTGCGCGACGGGGGCATCGACACCACCGTCACCGCCTGCCGGACCAGCCGGTGCCGGCCGCTCTGCTCCAGGTGGTCGAGCATCCGGGCGGCCGTCTCCGCCGAGTCGTTACGGGCCGACATGGTCACCACCAACTGGTCGGTGGCGTCCATCGCGGCCTGCCAGTTCTGCGCCCGGACGTTGTTCCCGGTGTCCACGAAGATCAACTTGTAGAACCGGCTCACCACCTCGCGGATCTCGGCGAAAGCCGCCGCCGTCAGCATCTCGCCCCCGGTGGCCGACTCGTCCGAGGCGAGCACGTCGAACATCCCCTCGCCCTGCGAGCGGACGTACTGCGACAGGTCGCCGATCCGGCCGTGCGGCCCCTGGAACTGCCCGAGGTCCCGCAGCATGTCGCGCACCGTACGGGAGTGGAAGTCCTGCTGCGCCCGCATCCCCAGGGTCCCCTGGGTCTCGTTGTTGTCCCAGGCCAGCACGTAACCCCCGCGCTTCTGCCCGAAGGTCATCGCGAGCAGCAGGATGGCCACCGTCTTGCCGGCCCCACCCTTGGGATTGACCACGGTCACCTGGCGCAGCCCGCCGAAGTTGCGGCGCACCATCTCGATGTCCCGCTTCACCTCCTGCTCGTGCTGCCCCGGGGGGAGCTTCACCAGGCCGATCTTGTTCACCATGGCCCGGACGCCCATCGTGGCGATCGGCTCGGCCGGTCGGATCTGCCGGCGGCGGGCGAAGTCCTCGGCGGTCGGCGCGATCCCGCTCTCCGGCGACCATCCCATCTCGGGGTAGCCGGCCGGCGAGAGCGGATCGGGATAGACCGGCGTGGGCGGGGGCGTCCCGCCGGAGGTCGACGGCTCCGGCCAGGACGGCCGGTACCACCCACCGGCGACCTGCTGCCCCGGCGCGGGTGGTTCCGCTGCCGGTTGCGGCCCCGGAGCCGCCTGGCCCGCCGCCTGCTGGGGTCCGGTCTGCTGCCCTGCTGCCTGGTGCGGTCCGGGCACCGGCTGGCCGGGTCCGGGTTGCTGTCCCGGTGCCGGGTACCCGTGGACCGGCTGTTCGGGCAGCGACAGGCCGGATTCCCACGGCTCGGGCAGCGACAGGTCAGGCGCTGGCGGCTCGGGCCGGGAGAGACCAGGCTCCGGCCGTTCGGGCAGTGGCAGGCCGGCTTCCGGCGGCTCGGGCAGGGACAGGCCGGGTGCCGGCTGGGTGGGCAGCCCGGGGCCGCCGGGGTCCGTCGACTCCGGTCGGAGCGGGCCGGGAACTGCCGACCCGGTTCCGGGCGGATCGAACCGGGTGTCGGCCGGTCCCGCTGCGGTCGGCTCGGGCCGGCCCGGTGCCGTCGGTTCGCCCGGTTCGGTCCAGCCCGGTGCCGTCGGTTCCGGTCGGTCCGGGCCGGTGTCCTCGGGTCGGAACCCTCCCGGGACGCCGGGGCCGGCGGCGGCCGGAGGGGGCGGTGGCGGTCCGGCGGGTGCCGGGTGGGGCGTGCCGTCGGCTGCGGTCGGATGCTCCGGGGCCGGCTGCGGCCCGACGGCGGCGCGGCCCGTGGGCTCGTGCTGTCCACCGGGCAGGTGCGTCGACCCACCTGGCTCCTGTTCCCGCCCACCGGGCACGTGCACCGGCCCGCCGGGTCCAGGGGCCGCTGCCTGCGGATGGCCGACCCCGCGTACCGGTGCGGTGGCCGGACCGGTGGCCCGGTCGGGCTCGTCGATACCGGTGGAGAGCCGTTGGGGCGGCAACGCCCAGGGCGACTCGCCCCGCCCCGTGGACTGTGCCGGCACCGCCGCCACGACTGCCGGGTCGGCCTCCGGCATCTTGGAGGATTTCGGCCCCGCCGGGGGCCCGAACTTTCCAAGATTCAACTCGGTCGGGTCATCTCCGTGGGCCACGACGCTCCCGTTGCGCGGAGGGGATGGTGGGGCGGGGTGGGACGGGCTGTTCGGCGGGGGCGTCGGAGCAGCCGACGTGGACGGTCCGACCCCGTGACCACCCCCGGCCGGCGGTGCGGCAGCGGTCGACGGGGCGACGGGGGCCGGCGGTGCCGGTGGACCGGCGAGCGACGGGTCCAGCGTGAACGGCAGGTCGAGATCCACCCGCCCGGTCCGCCCCGGGCCCGTTCCACCGGCCGGTGCGGTCGGCCGGCCCGCGCCGCCACGATCCGCCGGGGCGGCGTACCCGGGAGAGGCGTAGCCGGGTGGGGGGTCGTAGCCGGGGGAGCCGTCGTACCTCGAGGAGTCGTCGTACCGAGGGGGAAGATGGGTCGGGGGGGTCGGCTCGGGCAGGTCGGGCACCCAGCCGTCACCGGGCGGGCCCCAGCCGCCGTCGGGCGGCAGGGGCGCGACCTCCGCCGCGAGCGACGGGTACGCCGTCGGCGGGTAGACCGGCGTGGGCTCGGCGGCCCAGTGCGGCACCGGCTCGACGGGATCGGGCGGCCAGAGTGGTTCGATGTCCCGCTCCGGCCCCGGCTGCTGGCCGGGCTGCCCCGCCCGGTCGGCGTTGTCGTCCACCACGGATCCTCCCCACTCCTCCCGCCGAGGATAGGCCGTCCCGTTCCCGTTACGCCGGGTGACGGACGCGGGGAGCGGTCAGCCGGTGAAGACCGCCCAGGCCCCGGGCTCGGTCCACCAGGACCGCTTGCGGCTCAGCTCACCCTCGACGCCGTCGTCGAGGAAGGGCACCCGCTCGTCCCGGGGGATCACCGCCACCGCCCGGCCCCGGGCTCGACGGACCTCGTACCTGATCTTCTTCTTCCTACCCAACGTCCGGCGGGTCGGCACGGGAACGGCCACCGCGACCTCCACCCGACCGTCGGCCGGGTCGGGGGCGGTGAGCAGCGGCAGCGAGTCGAGGGTGGCGTAGCCGCCGGCGTTGCCGATCGCGCAGGCCAGGATCGGGTCCGCGCCGTCGGAGAGCACCGCGTCGTCCACCTCGACCCGGCCACGCCAGTGCAGCGGGCGGCCCGCCTCGTCGGCGGCACCGAGCAACGCCCCGTCCAGGGTCACCGAACCGCCGTCGTTACGCAGCAGGTCGAGCCGGCGTACCCCGCCGTCGAGCACGGCCGCCGCCACCGCCGCCGGGTCCCGGGGCAGGCCGAGCTGCGCGGCCAGGTCCCGGTGCGGGCCACCCCGGGCCGGATCGAGCGGGAGTACGCCGATCGGCGGCAGGTCGGGCACCGTACGGTTCCCGGCCAACTCGGCGGGACGGCGGCTGGGCGGTGGGGCGTACCGGCGGACGAGTCGACGCACGACGGCGCGCAACTGGGCGTCGCTGGCGACGGCGACGACCAGCCGGACCTTGCTGTCCGGGTCGGGCCAGGCGAGGCCGTCGGGGCGGGCCGGGGCGTCCAGCCGGGCCAGCACCTCGTCGACCTCGGCGTCGGAGCGGGCGACGACGGTCTCCACCCGGGCGCCCCGCGCGGTCAGCGCGTCCGCGCAGGTCAGCACCGGTACGCGCGGCGTCTCGCAGCGCTCACCGTCCTGCGGCCCGGCCGGTTTCCCGGTGGCCTCGGGAGCACCGCCGCAGCAGGCGTCGCCGCTGCCGCAGCCCCCGCCGGGAGCGTCCCGCTCGGAGCCGAGGGTGAGCAGCACCACGTCGTACACTCCGGGCCTCCTGCCTCGCGACGTGAACCCCTGCCGGCCACGCCGTTTCTACTTGTTAGCCTGACACCCCGGGCTCGCCAACCGGTCGCCACCTGGCACCCGAGCCTTCTGGAGGCGGACAAGATGCCAGCGATCGTGCTCATCGGCGCTCAGTGGGGCGACGAGGGCAAGGGCAAGGTTACCGACCTGCTGGGTGAGCGGGTCGACTACGTCGTGCGCTACTCCGGCGGCAACAACGCCGGCCACACGGTGATCACGCCGGACGGGCAGAAGTACGCGCTGCACCTGATGCCGTCAGGCGCGCTCTCCCCGAGCGCGATGATCGTCATCGGCAACGGGGTGGTGGTCGACCCGAAGGTGCTGCTCGCCGAGATCGACGGGCTCGCCGAGCGGGGGGTGGACGTGTCCCGGCTCCGGATCTCCGGCGACGCGCACCTGATCATGCCGCACCACCGGGCGCTGGACCGGGTGGTGGAGCGCTACCTCGGCTCGGCCCGGATCGGCACCACCGGGCGCGGTATCGGCCCGGCGTACGGCGACAAGGTCGCCCGGATGGGCATCCGGCTCCAGGACCTGCTCGACCCGGGCATCCTGCGCAAGAAGCTGGAACTCGCGTTGCGCGAGAAGAACCAGCTGCTGTTCAAGGTCTACAACCGCAAGGCGATCGACGTCGACGAGACCGTCGAGGAGTACCTGCGGTACGCCGAGCGGCTGCGGCCGTACATCGCCGAGACCCGGGTGATGCTCTGGGACGCCCTGGACCGGGGCGAGACGGTGCTGCTGGAGGGTGCCCAGGCCACCATGCTGGACATGGACCACGGCACGTACCCGTTCGTGACCTCGTCGAACCCGACGGCCGGTGGGGCGTGCGTGGGTGCCGGCATCCCGCCCACCGCGATCAACAGGGTGATCGCGGTGAGCAAGGCGTACACCACGCGGGTGGGGTCGGGCCCGTTCCCGACCGAGCTGTTCGACGACAACGGCCAGCACCTGCGCAAGGTCGGCCACGAGTACGGCACCACCACCGGCCGGGAACGCCGCTGCGGCTGGTTCGACGCCGTCGTGGCCCGGTACGCGTGCCGCCTCAACGGCGTCACCGACCTGGTCGTCACCAAGCTGGACGTGCTCACCGGCCTGCCCAAGGTCCCGCTCTGCGTCGGGTACGAGATCAACGGCGAGCGGTTCGACGACATGCCGATGACGCAGACCGACTTCCACCACGCCACCCCGATCTACGAAGAGCACGACGGTTGGTGGGAGGACATCAGCAAGGCCCGTACCGAGGACGAACTGCCGGACAACGCCCGCCGCTACATCGCCCGCATCGAGGAAATCACCGGCACCCGGGTCAGCGTGGTGGGCGTGGGCCCCGGCCGCGAGGAGAACGTCGTCCGCCACCCCCTCCTCCCCTGATCTGCCCCCTCCGCCCTCCCCTCCCCGTCCCGCTGCGCCCCGTCCCGCTGGCCCCGGTGATCAAGAGGTTTGCGTCACGGATTCGCCGTCCGGTGACGCAAACCTCTTGATCACCTGTGGAAACCCGGGGGTTGTCCACAGGGTTATCCACAGGGGTGGAAGTGGGGGTGGGTGGGGCGTGAGGGTGGCGGGGTGATGCCGCTCGAAATTCTCCGTCGGGTCGCCCTCGGGCAGGACGGCCTGGTCACCACGACGCAGGCCCTCGCGGCCGGGCTGACCCGGGACCACCTCCGGCAGCTCTGCCGCTCCGGCCGGTGGACGCGACTGTCCCGTGGCTGTTACGCCCCCGCCGGGCAGCCACCGGACGCGGTCGCCCGGCGGGCCCGCATCCGGGCGGCGGTGACGAGCCTCGGCCCCGGAGCCTTCGCCGTCCTCGACAGCGCCCTCACGCTGCACGACATCGCCGGGCCGCGCCGACCCGCCGTCCACGTGTCGGTGCCGGTGGACCGGCCCCGGCCGCAACGGCACACCGACCCCACGCTCGTCGTCCACCAGTTCACCGTGGCCCCGGGCGACGTCGTCGACGTGGCCGGCATCCCCGCGACCTCGCCGTTGCGCACGGTGACGGACATGATTCTCCGGCTCGACCGGTACCCGGCGGTTTCCGTGCTCGACTCGGCACTGAACCGGGGGCTCGTCACCCCGGATGACCTGGCCACCGCGCCGGCGCTCGTCCGGGGTCGCCGGGGTGCCCCGGCCGCCCGCAGTCACCTCGCCGAGGTGGACGGTCGCGCCCAGTCGCCGCTGGAAACCTGGTCACGGCTGCGCTGCATCGACGGTGGAGTCCCGCCCGACGTGCTGCAACAGGAGGTCCGGGACGGGGACGGTCACCTGCTCGGCATCGGTGACCTCGGGTGGCGGGCGGCGCGGTTGATCGCCGAGGCCGACGGGGCGGGCCCACACGGCACCCCGGAAGCCCTGTTCGCCGACCGCCGCCGGCAGAATCTCCTGGTCAACGCGGGTTGGCGGGTGCTCCGGTTCACCTGGTCCGACGCGCTGCGCCCGGACTACATCCCGCACACCGTCCGTCAGGCCATGGCCCTCACCCGCTCCCGCCCCTAGGCCCTCGACGCCGCGCCGCTCCCGCCCCACGCCTCCCCTTCCTCTCGTCCCTCCCTCGGCCGGTGATCAAGAGGTTTGCGTCAGTTGATCAAGAGGTTTGCGTCAAAGTTGATCTTCAACGTGACGCAAACCTCTTGATCACCGGGGAGAGCCGGGGGGAGAGCCGGGGAGAGGGCGAGCGGGGGCGAGCGGGGGCGGGGCGGCGCGGGGGCAGGGGGGTGGTGGGTAGGATTCGTCGCCGTGCGCGTACTTCTTCTGGGTGGTGGCGGGCGGGAGCATGCGCTCGCGCTGGGGTTGGTCGAGGATCCGGCTGTCGAGGTCCTGTTCGCGGCGCCCGGTAACCCGGGGATCGCGGGTGTGGCGGAACTGCGACAGGTCGATCCGGTCGATCCCGCCGCGGTGGCCGGGTTGGCGGTGGAGGTCGGTGCCGACCTGGTGGTGATCGGGCCGGAGGCACCGCTGGTCGCGGGGGTCGCCGACGCGGTACGCGCCAAGGGCGTCCCCGTCTTCGGTCCGTCGGCCGCAGCGGCCCGGTTGGAGGGCTCCAAGACCTTCGCGAAGGAGGTCATGACGGCGGCCGGGGTGCCGACCGCCCGCGCGTACACCTGCACGGACGCGGAGAGCGTCGGACGGGCGTTGGACGAGTTCGGCACGCCGTACGTGGTGAAGAACGACGGGCTGGCGGCCGGCAAGGGCGTGGTGGTCACCGACGACCGGGCCGCCGCGCTGCGGCACGCGCAGGAGTGCGGCCGGGTGGTGATCGAGGAGTACCTCTCCGGCCCCGAGGTGTCCCTGTTCGTGGTGACCGACGGCGAGGCCGCCGTACCGCTGCTGCCGGCGCAGGACTTCAAGCGGGCCGGCGACGGCGACAGCGGCCCGAACACCGGCGGCATGGGGGCGTACGCGCCGCTGCCGTGGGCACCGCCGGGCCTGGTGGACGAGGTGATGGCTGACGTGGTCCACCCGACGCTGGCCGAGATGCGCCGCCGGGGCACCCCGTTCGCCGGACTGCTCTACGTCGGGCTGGCGCTCACCGCCGCCGGCCCCCGGGTGATCGAGTTCAACGCCCGCTTCGGCGACCCGGAGACCCAGGTGGTGCTGGCGCTGCTGGAGACCCCGCTCGGCGGGCTGCTGCACGCCGCCGCGACGGGCACGCTGGCCGCGCACCCGCCGCTGCGCTGGCGGGACGGCGCGGCCGTCACCGTCGTGGTCGCCGCCGAGGGCTACCCGGCCACCCCGCGTACCGGTGACGTGATCACCGGCGCCGACCACCCGGGCGTCATCCACTCCGGCACCGCCCGCCGGGCCGCCGACGGCGCGTTGCTCTCCGCCGGCGGCCGGGTCCTCTGCGGTACGGCCACCGGCCCGGACCTGACCGCCGCCCGCGACGCCGCCTACGCCCTGGTACGCGGCATCGAGCTGGCCGGCTCGCACCACCGCAACGACATCGCCGCCACCGCGATCGACGGCCGGATCACCGTCCCGGACTGACGACCCCCGCCGGCCCGACCGGCTCCCGACCGCCGGGCGGCACCTCAGAGCAGGGACAGGGCGGCGGCGATCACCCGTTGGGCGGTGGCGCTGAGTTCCTCGCCCTTGGCGTCGGTGCTGGTGATCGAGTACTCCACCCGGAACCGGCCGTCGCGGGTGGAGGCGACCCCGGCGAGGTAGCCGTACCGGGAACCGGTCTTGATCCACAGGGTTTCGCCGTCGGGCAGCGGGAACGCGGTGAGTCCGGCGCTGTAGCGGGCCGGCCCGCCGCCGACGTCCGGGACACCCGGCAGGGTGAACATCGTGCCGAGCTGGGCCGACGGCACCACCCGGCCGGCGAACAGCGCGGTGAGGAAGGTGTCCAGGTCGGTCAGGCTGGAGATGACGTTGCCGGCGGCCGGGGTGAAGGTCTGGCTCCAGGTGGTGACGTCGACCAGTTCGGTCCGACCGTCGCGGACGACGGCCTGGTAGCCGTGGGCGTGCGGGCCCCGGATGCGCGGGTCGTCGCCCGGCGCGTACGTGTCCTTCAGGCCGAGCGGTCGGGCGATGCGCCGGTCCAGTTCCGTCGCGTACGGGCGGCCGGTGACCTTCTCGATGAGCAGCCCGGCGACGATGTAACCCATGTTGGTGTAGTGCTGCCTCGTGCCGGGGTCGAACTCGCGGGGGTTGTCCAGCCCGAGCCGGACCAGCTGTCGTGGGGTCCACCTGTCGTACCGGTGGGCGAGTTGCCACTCGATGTCGTCCGGCACGCGTGGGCTGGGCAGGCCGCTGGTGTGGTCGAGCAGTTGCCGGACGCTGACCGGCGGGTAGTCGGCGGGGAGCAGCCCGGGGAGGAGCCGTTGCACCGTCGCGTCGAGGTCGATCCGGCCCTCGGCCACGAGTTGCAGCACGATGGCGGCGGTGAACGCCTTGGTGACGCTGCCGACCCGGAACCGGGCGTGCGGCGGCACGGGGGTCTGGCCGCGCAGGTCCCGCACGCCGGTGCTGCCGGTCCAGCAGCCGTCCGGGGTGGTGATCCGGACCTGGGCGCTGGTCGCGTCGGCGTCGGGTAACCCGGCTATCGCCTGCCGGACGGGGGTCGGGTCGAGGGTGCCGGGTCGGCAGCCCGCAGCCCCGCGCCGGTCACCGGCGGAGGCGGGAGACGGTACGGGGGCGGCGACGGCGAGCAGGGCACCGAGCGTCGTGGCGACGAGCACGGCCCGGCTATTCATGATCTTCATGGCGTCGAGCCTGCCGGTCGCGGGGAGCGACGACATCGGGGAGAGTCCCCCGCCGCACCCCGATCGTCGGCTCGGGGGGACCACCGGGGAGGATCAGCCGTAGTAGCGGCGGAGTTCGCGGGTGAGCACCTTGCCGGTGGCGTTGCGCGGCAGGTACTTCACGAAGATCACGTCCCGGGGTACGGAGAACCGGGCCAGGTAGCGTCGGACGTACTCGCGTACCGCCTCGGGGTCGAGGGTCTCGCCGGGGTGCAGGGCGAGGAACGCGGCCAGCCGTTGCCCGTACTGCGGGTCCGGCACGCCGAGCACGGCGGCCTCGCGGACCTGCGGCAGCCGGGCGAGCAGGTCCTCCAGCTCGGACGGGAACACGTTCTCCCCGCCGGAGACGATCATGTCGTCGGCACGGCCGTCGACGAAGAGCAGCCCGTCGGCGTTGACCCGGCCGAGGTCACCGGTGTCGAGCAGCCCGTCGTGGGTCTCCCGGCGGGCCCCCGAGGTGTAGCCCTCGAAGAGCATCTCGTTGCCGACGAAGATCCGGCCGACCCGCCCGGCCGGCACCGGCTTCCCGTCGTCGTCGAGGATCTCCAGGCGGGTGCCGTGCGGGGGGCGGCCGGCGGTGGTGGGGGCCCGGCGCAGCTCGGCGGGGCCGGCGATGGCGGCCCAGGAGACCTCGGTCGAGCCGTACAGGTTGTAGAGGACGTCGCCGTAGGTGTCCATGAAGCGGGTGGTGAGGCCGCCGGGCAGCGCCGAGCCGCTGACCGCGACCACCTTCAGCGCCGGCCGGGGCTCCGGCGGCGGCACGTCGAGCAGGCGCTGCACCATCACCGGTACGGCGAACAGCGCCTGACACCGGTGCGTCACGAGCGCGGCCAGCGTGGCGGCCGGGTCGAACCGGCGGTGCAGCACGATGCTGGCGCGCAGCGCGAAGGCGACCTGGAGTGCCGCGTATCCCCAGGTGTGGAAGATCGGGGCGGCGATCAGCACGGTGTCGTGGGTGTGCAGCGGGATGCGGTCGATGATGGACACCAGCGGGCCGAAACCGGGCGGGACGGGCCGGCGGGCCCCCTTGGGTGTGCCGGTGGTGCCGGAGGTCAGCACGATGGTCCGGCCGTCCTGGGCGGGCGGGGTGAGCCGGTCGCCGGGGAGCGCGGCGGCGATCAGGTCGTCGAGGCCGGGTTCGTCGACCCGGTGCACCTCGGCGGGGACACCCAGGACCCGCTCGGCGAACTCGGTGTCGTGCACCAGCACCCGCAGCCGTTGCTCCTCGGCGACGGTGGCGAGCTGCGCGGCGGACAGCCCGGTGTTGACCAGCACCGCGTCGGCGCCGAGCAGGGTGGCGGCGACGATGCCCTCGATGAGCCCGTGGTGGTTGCGGCACAGCAACCCGACCCGGTCCCCGGCCTGTACGCCGAGCACGCTGCGCATCGACCGGGCGAGCCGTTCGGCCCGGTGGAGCAGTTCCCGGTAGGTGAGTTCGTGGCCGTGCTCGTCGACGACGGCGACCCGGCCGGGGTCGCGGGCGGCGGCCTGCCGCAGTTCGCCGGCCATGCCCCAGCCCCACCGGCGCAGCGCGGTGAGTTGCGAGGCGACCCGGACGGGACGTCCGGGGGTGAGCAGTCCCCGCCTGGTCAGTGTGGCCACGATGAACGGCAGGTCCATCCGGCGACCTCCTTCGGGGTACGACGTGGGGCCCGGCCGGGGCCTCACCAGGGATTCCTTTCCGATCATGCGTCGTCGCCGGCCGACCGCCCAGTCGGCGTCGCCCGTGGTGGACGGGCGGTGACCGGGCGGTCGACCGGTGGCGACGGTCAGCGGATCTGGACGCCGGAGATGGCCCGGGAGATGACCAGCCGTTGGATCTCGGAGGTGCCCTCGAAGATGGTGTAGATCTTGGCGTCCCGGTACCAGCGTTCGACCGGGTGGTCACGCAGGAAGCCGGCCCCGCCGAGGAGCTGCACCGCCTTGTCGGTCACCGCGACGGCCACCTCGCCCGCCTTGAGCTTGGACATCGAGCCCTCGCCGGCGGTGAACGGCCGGTTGTTGCGGCCCATCCAGGAGGCCCGCCAGACCAGCAGCCGGGCGGCGTCGATCTCCATCTTCATGTCGGCCAGCGCGAACGCGACGGCCTGGTTCTCGATGATCGGCCGGCCGAACTGGACCCGGTCCTTCGCGTAGTCGAGGGCGTACTCGTAGGCGGCGCGGGCGACGCCGAGCGCCTGTGCGCCGACGGTCGGCCGGGACAGTTCGAAGGTGCGCATCGCGGCCTGGCCGCTGGCCCGCCGGCCGGACCGGGCGCGGGCCAGCCGCTCGTCCAGCGCGTCCTTCCCGCCGAGCAGGCAGCGTCCGGGCACCCGGACGTCGTCGAGGAAGACGTCGGCGGTGTGCGAGGCGCGCAGTCCCAGTTTCTTCAGCTTGCGGGTCGCGTGCAGCCCGGCCGTCCCCGGCGGTACGATGAACGCGGCCTGCCCGCGCGAGCCCAGCTCGGGCGCGACGGAGGCGGTGACCACGTGCACCCCGGCGATCCCGCCGTTGGTGGCGTACGCCTTCTGCCCGCTCAGCACCCACTCGTCGGTGGCCTCGTCGTAGCCGGCGCGGGTACGCATGGCCGCGACGTCGGAGCCGGCCTCCGGTTCGGTGGTGCAGAACGCGGCGACGGCGGGTTCGTCGACGGTGCCGAAGCACTGCGGCACCCATTCGACGAGCTGGTCGGGGGTGCCGGCGCCGTAGATGGCGGCGACGGCGAGCGAGCTGCCGAAGATGCTCAGCCCGATGCCGGCGTCGCCCCAGAAGAGTTCCTCACTGGCGATCGGCAGGGACAGCCCGGTGGGGTCGGCCCAGCAGGTGGCGAGGAACTCGAAGCCGTACAGGCCGATCTTCGCCGCTTCCTGGATGACCGGCCAGGGGGTTTCCTCCCGGGCGTCCCACTCGGCGGCGGCCGGGCGCACGACCTCGGCGGCGAAGCCGTGCACCCAGTCCCGCAGGTCCCGCTGTTCCTCGTTCAGGTCGAGCGAGAACTCGGCCATCGTCAGGCCTTGGGGATGTCGAACAGGTTGGCGATGTTGGCGGCCAGGCCCAGGTCACCCTTGGCCTTGAGCTTGCCGGTCATGAACATCATCACCGGGTTGGCCCCGCCGGAGACGATCTTCAGGAACTCGACCGGGCCCATGCTGAGGGTGAGCTTCGGGTCGCGGGTGGGGGTCTCCGAGACGGTGCAGGTGCCGTTCTCGATGACGATCTCGTAGGTGTCGCTGCCGCCGTCGGGCCGGCCGGTGATGTTCCAGTGGATGACCGCGCTGGTGGCGCCGGCGCGGTCGGCGCGGAAGATCTGCGGCATCCGGCCGAAGACCTCGCTGAGCACCTTGCCGCGCAGGTCGCCGGACATCACCTCGGCGATCTTGTCGTCCGGGGTGGACTTGACCAGCTGGGCGAACTCCTTGGGGCCGTAGTTGGCGAAGTTGGCCGGGTCGAAGTCAGTCATGGAAATTGCACCTCTCGGGGCGGACCGGTTCTGGTTACTCTAGCGTAACCTTACGCACGAGTAGGTATGCTCGCAAGGGTGTCCAGCACGCCGAGCTTCAAGCGCCTCCCCCGGGCCGTACGCGAGCAGCAGATGCTCGACGCGGCCGTCAAGGTCTTCTCCCGGCGCGGCTTCCACGCCGCCAGCATGGACGAGATCGCCGAGGACGCGGGCATCTCCAAACCGATGGTCTACGCCTACCTCGGCACCAAGGAGGAACTCTTCATCGCCTGCCTGCACCGGGAGACCGCCCGGATGATGCTGGCGATCGCCGGGGCCGCCGCCCCCGACCTCCCGCCCGACCAGCGGCTCTGGCGCGGCCTGCGGGCCTTCTTCGGCTTCGTCGGGGCGCACCGCGACGGCTGGGCCGTGCTCTACCGGCAGGCCCGCGGCTCCCAGCCGTTCGCCGCCGAGCTGGCCGCGATGCGCGCCCGGCTGGTCGACGTGGTCGCCGGGATGCTCGACCACGCGCTGCGCGCCCGGGACCGGGAGGTCGCCGCGACCGAACTGGAGGTCGTCGCGTACGCCCTGGTCGGCGCGAGCGAGTCGCTGGCCGACTGGCTCGCCGACCACCCGGAGGCCGAGCCGGAGAAGACCGCCACCCGGATGATGAACGTCGCCTGGCTCGGCGCGGCCCAACTCCTCGACGGGGTCACCTGGCGTCCCCCGGCGGACTGACGCCCCACCGGCGGGGTCAGCGGTGGGTGGCGGCGCGGTGGCGGGCCCGGTGACGCAGCCAGCGGACCAGCTCCAACAGCCCGGTGACGGCCAGCGACAGCCCGACGCCGACGAGCAGCCCCCGGACCGGGTCCCGCTCGAAGGCCAGCCCGCCGAAATATCCGAGCAGCCCGCAGTACAGGCCCCAGACGACGGCGGCGACGGTATCGAAGAGCAGGAAACGGGGCAGCGGGTAGCGCACCGCGCCCATGGTGAGCGTGACGGCCGTACGACCGCCCGGGACGAACCGGGAGGTGGTGAGGATCGAGCCGCCCCGCCGGTCCACCGCCCGGCGGGCCCAGTCCGACCCGGTCCGGCGGCGACTGCCGTCGGGCAGCCGGGCCAGCCGGTGCGCGCCCCCGCCCCGGCCGATGCCGTACGAGGCGTGGTCGCCGACGAGCGCGCCCACCGTCGCCGCCGCGATCACCGCGGTCAGGTTCGGCTCGCCGGTGGCGGCGAAGACCCCGGCGGTGATCACCACGGTCTCGCCCGGCACGACCGGGAAGAACGCGTCGACTGCGGTCACCACGAAGATCACCAGGTACACCCAGGGTGAGGTGACGGTGTGGTGGAGCAGGTCGAGCACCGACTGCATGCCCTCATGCTCGACGCTGGGCCGCCGGCCGGGGGCCCAGTCGCCGGATCAGGCCGCCGCCCCGGGCCCCGGATCAGCTCACCCGCTGGGGAGCCGGCAGCGGATCGGCGGCCGACCGGCCGTGCTCCCGCTTGCCGGCGGCGGTGGGGCCGTGCGAGGTGAGCACCACCGGGGCGGCCAGCGCCTCGGACACCGCCGCCGGCCAGTCGGTCGGCGGGGCGTCGTACACCGGGCGGGTGGTCAGCAGGCGGGCGGTGAGGGCCGCCTGCCGCTCCAGGTCGCCGGGCGGGCCGGGGCGCAACCGGTCGATGCCGTCGTAGCGGCGGCACAGCTTCAGCGCCGGGCGGGCCGGGCCGGGGCGGGTCAGGTCGAGGTGGGTGAGGGCGAGGCCGTCCACCCCGCCGGCCACGTCCAGGGCGTACCGGTGGGCGACGGCGTCGAAGTGGCCGAACCGGAACCGGCCCTGCCACGGGTTGGTCGGGTTGCGCGGGTCGGTCAACGGCAGCGTCCGGTCCTCGGTGACCAACGGACCGGGCCCGTGCCGGGTGGTCACCGTCCGCACCACCCCCAGCCGGTACGCCGACCCGGCCGCCCCCGCCTCGGCGAGCAGCGCCTCGGCGTTGGCGAAGGTGGTGGTGCTCCACGTGGTGTACGGGTGGAAGCCGTGCCATTCGTCCAGCAGCACCCCCTGCGCACCCTCGAACACCACAGTCCCCGCCCGCAGCACCCCGGCCAGGTACGACCGGTCGACGATCGCCACCCGGTCGGCGAAGCCGGTGAACGCCGGCAGGCAGTCCGCCACCGGCGGGGCGTCCAGCGGGCCGAGTTCGGCGGTCAACCGGTCCCGCAGCGCGGTGAGCCGGCGGCGCAGCAGCTCCCGGTCCCGGCAGTCGGCCACCCGGGGTGCCTCGTCGGGGTGGGCGAGCCCGTACCGGACGGACTCGCCCACCCCCAACCCGCAGGAGCCGTGCCGGTCGGCCCCCCGGGCGATCTCCCGGAGCCGGTTCGCGGCCCGGTGGTACGGCGTGGCCAGCAGCGCCTCCCCGTCGACGGTCAGCCGGTCGAGGGCGTCGGGCACCCCGACCGAGGCGAGGTGGTCGGCCTCGGCGGCCAGCGCCAGCGGGTCCACCACCTGCTGCCGGGCCAGGTGGGTACGCACCTCCGGGCGGAACGTCCCCGCCCCGAACTGGGCGAACGTGTGGTGCCTGCCGTCGGGCAGCACCACGTTGTGGGCGGCCTGCGCACCCCCGTTGAACCGCACCACGGTGTGCACGTGGCGGGTCGCGCAGAGCCAGTCCACGACGGTGCCCTTGCCGGCGTCGCCGTAACCGAGGTCGACCACGATCACGTGCCGGCCGGGCTGTCCGGGGTCGGGGAGGCCGGTCACAGCCGGGTCACCCCACCGGTCCGGCGCGACGCGGTGGGCAGCGTGGAGACCTCGGCGCGCCGGCCGCCGCCCAGCGTGGCCAGCGCCTTCGACACGGTACGGCCGGCGGTGGAGCCGGCCCGGTCCAGGTCGCGCAGCCCCTCGTCCAGGTCGATGGCCTGCTCGCCGAGGCCGACGGTGAGCGCGATGGTCTCGCAGACCGCGTCCAGGTCGTCGAGGACGACGGCGCGCTGCCCGAGCAGGTCCCGCCAGAAGTCGAGCACCTTGGCGTTGCCGGCGTAGTGGCTGCCGGCGGGGAGCAGGTAGTAGGTGTCCCAGCGGCGGGTCACCTCGTCGACGATCTGCCGCAGCGGCACGTCCTCGCCGAGGTCGTCGCCGATCAGCCGGCTCACCTCCCGCCGGCTGACCCGGGGGTACGCCAGCTCGTCGCCGATGATGAACAGGTAGCCGCGTCGGCCCCGCTTCTCCCAGCTGTCGGTGACCGTGTGCCGGGCCATGAAGTACATCGCCAGCTCGTACGACTCGGTCATCTGACCGCCGCCGCCGCCCTCCAGCACGATCCGGCCTAGGTCCTCGTCCATCCGGTTGTCCGACTCGAACTGCCCCACCTGCAACGGCACCCGGTCGCAGGTGGCGTCGCCGATCGCGCCGAACAGCACCTGCGGGTCGCGGGCGTAGCCCTGGCGCAGCAGCAGGCCGAGCAGCTGCGGCAGCTTGGCCTGGAGGGTGCGGGGCACGGTCCCCATCGAACCGGTCACATCGAACAGCACCGCGATGGGTGTCGACTGCGGGTGCTCGGCCGAGTCCCGGCTCTCCCGGACCGCGCCGCGCGGGTCGAGCGCCGGGTGCACGGTCCGGGCCCCGCTGTCGCTGTAGGAGAAGGCGCTCCTGCCCTTCTTCTTCCGGTAGCGGTCGGCGGCGTCGTACACGTCGGTGGACCAGATTCCGCTGCCCATGGCAGCCTCCCTAGGGGTTGAGGGTGAACGGTCGGAAGGTGCGCGGCCCGTAGAGCCGGTCGAGCACCTCGTCGAGTTCGCCGAGCAGTCGCCAGGCGTCGTCGGGTCGGGCGGCCAGCGCCGGGCGGCGGCAGCCGTCGGCGAAGGCGCGCAGTTCGCGGGGGGCGCGGTCGCCCATCAGCCAGCTCATGCACGTCGCGGCCATCGCCAGGTCGGTGCCGGGGCCGGCCGGCCGCCGCGCGGTGACCTCCGGCGGGTACCAGTCCTCGTGGCCGGGGACCAGCGCCGGGACGGTGCCGCCGTCGACGGCGGAGAAGCACCAGTCGACGAGCACCACGCCGTGCGCGTCCGGCTCGATCAGCACGTGCCGGGGGAGCACCGCGCCGTGCACCACGCCGGCCCGGTGGGCCAGGCCGAGGGCGACCAGCAGCCGCCGCCACATCCAGGCCGCGTCCCGGGCGTCCAGCCCGTCGGGGTACGCCCGGCGTACCGCGTCGAGGTCGTGCAGCCCGGGTACGGCGGCCAGCACGCTGATCCGGCGTTCCGCCCCGTTGGCGGCGTCGCGGTGCCGGAAGCTGTCCACCAGCCGGGGCACGTACGGCAGGTGGCGCGGGTCGCCGCGGTCCTCGATCTGCCGCAGCGCGTACGCCTCGCGGGCGACCAGGTCGTTGTCGGCCGGGTCGCGGGGCAGCTTGAGCAGCCGGTCCGCCCCGACGTCGTAGAGGTCGGCGAGGTCGCCGGCGTGGGCGAGCGCGCCGAGCCGGTATCCGCCGAGCACGACCGTCGCGTCGGTGGCGGTGCGGCCGGCGGGTGCGGGCCGGGCGGAGGCAGGACCGGCGGGGTCGGGTGTGCCGGTCGCCTGCCAGCGGGTGGTGACCTGGACGAAGGCGTCGGTGGCGGCGGCGCGTACCCGGGCGTCGAGCGCGCCCAGCCGGTCGGGGTGCAGGGCCGCGACCAACTCGCGGTAGCGCCGGGCCGGGGTGTCGACGCCGAACAGGTCGGCGTCGGTGCGGGCTGCCGCGACCAGCCGGATCGCCTCGTCGGTCCTCACCGGACGGTCTCCTCCCGGGCGGGGCGCAGCAGCGCCGGGTGCAGCAGCCGGGCGTCACCGGCCCGGTAGAGCCGGGCCCGGGGACCGCCCCGGGCGCCACCGCGTTCGGTGTTGCCGCCGGTGCTCTCGACGAAGCCGGGGACGGAGAGCACCTTGCGGTGGAAGTTGCCGGCGTGCAGCGGGTGCCCCCAGACCGTCTCGTAGACGCCGCGCAGCTCGGCGATGGTGAACTCCGGGCCGAGGAAGCGGGTGGCCAGCGGGGTGTACTCCAGCTTGGAGCGGGCCCGCTCCAGCCCGTCGTCGACGATCCGGGCGTGGTCGAAGGCGAGCTGCCGGCTGGGCAGGGCGGTGACCGGCAGCCACCCGGCCTCGTCGGCGTCGCTGTCGGCGACCGGGTCGGGCAGGTCGGGGGCGAAGGCGAGGTGGGCGACGGAGACGATGCGCATCCGGGGGTCCCGGTCCGGCGCGCCGTAGCTGGCGAGCTGTTCCAGGTGGACGCGGCGCAGCCGGTCGCCGCCGAGGCCGGTCTCCTCGGCGAGTTCACGGCGGGCCCCGGTGGCGAGGTCCTCGTCGGGCTGGACGAACCCGCCGGGCAGCGCCCAGTGCCCCTGGTACGGGGGTTGGCCACGCCGGATCAGCAGCAGGTGCAGCGCGCCCTCGCGGATGGTCAGCGCCACCACGTCCACGGTGATCGCGGTCGCGGGGTAGGCGCTGGGGTCGTACCCGGCGAGGAAGTCCTGCTCGTTCACGGCGTTCCTCTCAGGTTGAGAATTACTCGATCTGAGAACAACTTAGCTCACGAAGAAGTGCTCCGCAACCGGTGGAGCCGGCCCGGTGCCCGCCCGGTGCTGTGCGTCCCGTCACGCGGGCCGCACAGCACCGGGCGGCGTCCGGCCTCAGCGGACGGTGCCCACCAGGTGCGGGCGGCCCGTCCGGGCGTCGTGCAGGGCGAAGTCCCAACCCGGGACGGCGCTGAACGCCACCATCGAGGGCAACGGCACCGGCAGCTTGAACCCCACCTCCACCGTGTACGCCTCCGGCAGCCGGCTCTCCAGCGCGGCCAGGCAGCGGGCCTTGCTCCACATGCCGTGCGCGATCGGCCGGGGGAAACCGAACAGCCGCGCCCCCAGCCGGGAGGTGTGGATCGGGTTGTGGTCCCCGGAGACCCGGGCGTAGTCCGTACCCACCCGGGGGGTGAGCCGCCAGTGCGCGGTGGCGGCCGGCGGTGCGGGCCGCTCGCCGGGGTCCCGCCCGGTGACGCCGGCCCCGCGCTCCCGACCCAGGTACGTCGACACCCCGCGCCACACCTCCTCGCCGTCGACCGATCCGACCAGGACGACGTCGATCTGCCGCCCCCGGGCATGCGGTCGCAGGTGCTCGGCGTGCGCGACGAAGTCCCACGGCACGTCGGCCGGGACCGGTCGGCGCACCGTGATCCGGTTGCCCACGTGCACCACCCCGGCCAGCGGGAACGGGAACTCCGGCAGGGTCATCAACCGCAGCGCCAGCGGGAACCCCAGCACGTGCGGGTAGGTCGCCGGCAGCGCGTCGGCCAACCGGAAACCGCACACCCGGTCGTACTCCGCGAGGTGGGCCCGGTCCACGGTGACCCCGGCGACGGCCAGCTCGACCGGGGGTGCGGCGTCCGGCCGGCGGGACCGGCCGATGCCGGGCACCGCGTCGCGCAGCGCCCGCCGGTAGAGCGCGCCCGGTCGGGGCAGCCCCGGCAGCACCACCCGGGCCTGCGCCGGCGGCTCGCCGTCGTGGCCGCCCGACCGGCCCGTCAGGTCCTCGGTGACGGCCGCCGTCGGGCCCGGGGCGGGCGGGGGTGCCAGGTCCCGGGAGGCGTACGCCGACAGGTCGTGGGTCTCGTCGACGCCCGCGTCCGGTGCCGGGCCGGCGGCGCGGGCGGCAGCCAGCGCGGCCGGTGAGATGACCTCGGTCGGCCCCTCGATCAGGTCGTTGACCGACAGTTCGCCGTCGTCGGAGTCCCCGGGTCGGTTCCTGCGCCGTGCCATCACGCCCCCAGCAGACTCTGACCGCAGACCCGGACCACGTTACCGCTGACCGCCGCCGAGGCCGGCCAGGCCAACCAGCCGATCGTCTCGGCGACGTCCACCGGCAGGCCGCCCTGCGCGAGGCTGTTCATCCGGCGACCGGCCTCCCGGATCACCAGCGGAATGCGGGCGGTCAGCCGGGTCTCGATGAACCCGGGCGCGACCGCGTTGACGCTGATCCCGCGTTCGACCAGCGCCGGGGCGAGCGCGTCGACCAGGCCGATCACCCCGGCCTTGCTGGTCGCGTAGTTGGTCTGCCCCCGGTTACCGGCGATCCCGGCGATCGACGATACGGCGACCAGCCGCCCGCCCTCGGGAATCAACCCCCGCTCCAGCAGCACGTCGTTGATCCGTTCCTGGCTGGAGAGGTTGACGTCGAGCACCGCGTCCCACCGGTCGGCGTCCATCCGGCCCAGCGTCCGGTCCCGGGTGATGCCGGCGTTGTGCACCACCACGTCGATCCGGCCGTGCCGGTCGGCCAGGTGGTCGGCGAGCCGGGTGGGGGCGTCCGCGCCGGTCAGGTCGAGCTGTACGGCGGTGCCGCCGATCTCGTTGACGACCGCCGCGAGGGCGTCGCCGGCCGCCGGGACGTCCAGCGCGACGACCTGCGCGCCGTCGCGGGCCAGCACCCGGGCCACCGCCGCGCCGATGCCCCGGGCCGCGCCGGTGACCAGCACGACCTGCCCGGCCAGCGGCCGGTCCCAGTCCGCCGGGGCGGCGGCCGGCCCGGTGCCGACCCGGACCACCTGCCCCGAGACGTACGCCGACCGGCCGGAGAGCAGGAACCGCAGGGTCGCCTCCAGGCTGGTCGCGGTGCCGGCGTCCCCGTCCGGGGTGACGTACACCAGTTGGGCGGTGACACCGCGACCGAACTCCTTGCCGATGCTGCGGGTCAGCCCCTCCAGGGCCCGCTGGGCGGTGGCCTCCCGGGCCGAGCCGCACTCGGCCGGCGGGGTGCCCAGCACGATCACCCGGCCGCTGGGCAGCACCGAGCGGGCCTGCGGGTGGAAGAAGTCGTAGAGCTGGCGCAGGCCGGTGGAGCCGGTGACGCCGGTGGCGTCGTAGACCAGGGCACCGAACCGGGCGGGCGTCCCGTTCCCGGTCGCCGCGCTGGCGGCGGCCGATCCGCCCGGGGTGTCCGGGTCGGCGGCTGCGGCGGAGCCGTCGTGCCCGACGGCGGGTGGGGTGGCGCCGGTTCCGGTGCGCACGTCGACCCCGGCGGCGGTGAGGATGGCGGTGACCGGCCCGGTGAGCCGGCCGCCGGCGGCCGCGCCGAACAGGACCGGGCCGGGCAGCAGCGGGTCGCCGGGGGTGTGCCGGCGCAGTCGCGGTGGGTCGGGCAGCCCGAGGCGCTTGACCAGCGCGCGGCCGGCCCCCGATTGGACGAAGCTCGCGTACCTGTCGGTCATAGGCGTAGCCTACTGGCCAGTAGGTTGTGGGCAAGTCCTGAAACGGAGGCGGGATCGTGCAGAGCATCCGGCGGGTCGCGGTCATCGGCGGCAACCGCATCCCCTTCGCCCGGTCCAACTCCCGGTACGCCAGCGCGTCCAACGCCGACCTGCTCGGCGCGGCGCTGGACGGGCTGGTCGCCCGGTTCGGGCTGGCCGGGCAGCGGGTCGGCGAGGTGGTGGCCGGGGCGGTGCTCAAGCACGCGAAGGACTTCAACCTGACCCGGGAGGTGGTGCTCGGCTCGAAGCTCGACCCGCACACCCCCGCGTACGACATCCAGCAGGCGTGCGGCACCGGCCTGGAGGCGGCGATCCTGGTCGCCAACAAGATCGCCCTCGGGCAGCTCGACGTGGGCATCGCCGGTGGCGTCGACACCACCTCCGACGCGCCGCTGGCGATCAACGAGGACATGCGCCGTACCCTGCTGAAGCTCAACAGCGCCCGGACCCTCGGCGAGCGGCTGAAGATCGCCGCCAAGCTCCGCCCGCACCAGCCGTTCCGGCCCGAGCTGCCGCGCAACGCCGAGCCCCGGACCGGGCTGTCGATGGGCGAGCACGCCGCACGCACGGCGCTGCGCTGGCAGATCGACAGGCGGTCCCAGGACGAACTGGCCCTGCGCTCGCACCAGCGCCTCGCCGCCGCGTACGAGCGGGGGTTCTTCGACGACCTGATGACGCCGTACCTGGGTCTGACCCGGGACCAGAACCTCCGGCCCGACACCAGCCTGGACAAGCTCGGCGCGCTCCGGCCGGTCTTCGGCACCCGGGGCCCGGACGCCGAGCAGGCCACCATGACCGCCGGCAACTCGTCCCCGCTGACCGACGGAGCGTCCACCGTGCTGCTCGCCTCCGAACAGTGGGCGCGCGAGCACCAGCTCCCCGTGCTGGCCTGGTTCTCCTGGTCGGAGACGGCGGCTGTCGACTTCGTACACGGCGACGAGGGGCTGCTGATGGCCCCCGCCTACGCGGTGCCCCGGATGCTGGACCGGGCCGGGCTGACCCTCCAGGACTTCGACTTCTACGAGATCCACGAGGCGTTCGCGTCGCAGGTGCTGGCCACCCTGGCCGCCTGGGAGTCGCCGGAGTTCGGCAAGGACCGGTTGGGACGGGACGCCCCGCTGGGCGCGATCGACCGGAACCGGCTCAACGTCACCGGCTCGTCGCTGGCCGCCGGGCACCCGTTCGCCGCCACCGGGGGCCGGATCGTGGCCACGCTGGCCAAGCTGCTCGCCGAGAAGGGCAGCGGGCGTGGGCTGATCTCGATCTGCGCGGCCGGCGGGCAGGGCGTCACCGCCATCCTGGAGCGCTGACCCCGGGCTTCACCGCCCGGCGCGGGTCTCGCCTCCCGCCGGGACGGGGCACCCATCGGGGGATGAACCACCCAAAAGCTCACTTTCACGTGCTGACCTCCGCAGGATGAGGGCGCTACTCGTCCCGTTCCAGGAGGTTTGTGGTGAAACGCAGCCGTTGGCTTCTCGCCGTGCTCTCCAGCGCGGCCCTGGCCCTCCTCCCCGGGGCCGCCCCCTCGGCCGGCACGCCGGGCAGTACGGCCCGGGCCGCCACGCTTGTCGACGACACCTCCCGGGGGCCGGACGGCAACCGCCCCGGCTCCCCGGGGACGGACGACGACCGATCCGGCCACGGCGGGCAGCCCACCGCCCGCGCCGAACACCGCCGACCCCGCACCCCGCAGCCGCCGCCGGACACACCGAGCCTGTGCCGGCCCGGCCTGCCGCCGGACGCCCCGCAGACCACCCGGTTCTACGACGACAACCGGCTGCTCGGGCCGGCCGTGCTGCCGACGGAGAGCCCGGTCGGCCCGCTGCTCGCCGGCTACCGGCGGTTCGGTGCGCAGACCGAAGCCCAGTGGATCGGCAACTACACCGTGAACGGGGCCGGCACGGCGCTGGTCTTCCCGCCCGAGAACGGCTTCTTCCTCGGCCCCGACGGCAAACCGGTGAAGCAACGGCAGACCATGCTGCCCGGCTACCGGCTCGACCGGTTCGGCTTCACCGGCGGCAGCTTCCTGGCCCCGCTCGGCACCCCGTTCAGCTCCCGCTCCCTCGCCCCGCAGAGCCTGAACACCCCGCCCACCCCGCCGGCCACCACGCCCGCCGCGCCGCTGGCGAACTACCACACCTACTGCGTGCTGACGCCCTTCGACGTCGACTCCGGCCCGATCGCCCCCTGGTTCGCCCAGCCCGGCATGGGCACCCAGTTCCAGCTCAACCCGGCGTACGTGCCGGAGGCCGGCAAGCTGCTCACCGTGCAGTGGCTCCTCGACCACCACGTCATCGTCGAGGAGTATCTCGGGGGAAGCACCCCGCCGTGCGCGGCCGACGCCGTGCCGCGTCAGGGTGGGCGGGGCGGTGGGCTGCGTACCGCCCCGGTCTGCTGATCCGCCGCCGGCCCGACCTGGTCGGCCGCCGGCTCGGTCCGGTCCGGCTGGGCCGGCTGGTGGCTGCCGGGCCGGTCGCCCGGCGGCCTGTCGACGCACCCTGGAGGTCATCGTGGATCGGCACGAGCTGCGTAACGCCCTATTCGCGACCGGGATCTCCCCGGACGCCTTCGAACTGGAGGGGGTGCACGAGCACGTTCCCCTGCCACCCGACTTCTGGTTCCTCCGCCGCTCCGCCGACGGGCGGTGGGAGGTCGGGGCGTACGAACGTGGGGTGTACGACGTCCGCCTGACCTGCGACACCGAGCAGGAGGCGTGCGCGGGGTTGTGGCGGGCGCTGACCGGTCGGCCCGAGGGCGCGGGCTGAGGCCCGGCCTCGCCCGGGTGATCCACTCATCGGAGGCGGAACAGCGGTGTCCCCGCCCGCGCGATACCGCTGCTCCGCCTCCCGGGAGCCGATCATTCCGCCCCGCGGCGGCCCGACCAGGGCGGCGGCCGTCGGGTAGGAGAGAATGAGGTACGTGACGACGATCCCGAACGTGCTCGCCCACCGGTACGCCTCACCCGAACTGGTCGCCCTCTGGTCCCCGGAGGAGAAGGTGCGGATGGAGCGGCGGCTCTGGCTCGCCGTGCTCCGCGCCCAGCGGGACCTCGGCGTGGCGGTGCCCGACGGCGTGGTCGAGGCGTACGAGCGGGTGGTCGACCAGGTCGACCTGGCCTCGATCGCCGAGCGGGAGCGGGTCACCCGGCACGACGTGAAGGCCCGGATCGAGGAGTTCAGCGCGCTCGCCGGGCACGAGCACGTGCACAAGGGGATGACCTCCCGCGATCTCACCGAAAACGTCGAGCAGCTCCAGGTGCGCGCCTCGCTGGAGCTGATCCGGGACCGCGTGGTGGCGGCGCTGGCCCGGCTGGCCTGGCTCGCCCACGAGCACTCCGGCCTGGTGCTGACCGGCCGTTCGCACAACGTCGCCGCGCAGGCCACCACGCTGGGCAAGCGCTTCGCCTCGGCGGCGGAGGAGCTGCTGATCGCGTACGAGCGGCTGGAGGACCTGATCGGCCGCTACCCGCTTCGCGGCATCAAGGGCCCGGTGGGCACCGCCGCCGACCAGCTCGACCTCTTCGACGGGGACGCGGAGAAGGTGGCCGAGCTGGAGCGTCGGGTCGCCGGTCACCTCGGCTTCGCCCGGGTGCTGGACAGCGTCGGGCAGGTCTACCCGCGTTCGCTGGACTTCGACGTGCTCGCCGCGCTCGCGCAGGTGGCCGCCGCGCCGTCGTCGCTGGCCACCACGATCCGGCTGATGGTCGGTCAGGAACTGGCCACCGAGGGCTTCAAGCCGGGCCAGGTCGGTTCCAGCGCGATGCCGCACAAGATGAACACCCGCTCGTCGGAGCGGGTGAACGGCTTCGCGGTGATCATCCGGGGTTACCTGTCGATGGTCGGCGAGCTGGCCGGGGACCAGTGGAACGAGGGGGACGTCTCCTGCTCGGTGGTGCGCCGGGTGGCCCTGCCGGACGCGTTCTTCGCCGCCGACGGGCTGTTCCAGACCTTCCTCACCGTGCTCGACGAGTTCGGGGCGTACCCGGCGGTGATCAGCCGGGAGCTGGAGCGCTTCCTGCCCTTCCTGGCCACCACCAAGATCCTGGTCGCGGCGGTGCGCCGGGGCGTCGGCCGGGAGGTCGCGCACGAGGTGATCAAGGAACACGCGGTCGCCGTCGCCCTCGCGATGCGGGAGAAGGGTGCCCCCGACAACGACCTGTTCGACCGGCTGGCCGCCGACTCCCGCCTCGGCCTCACCCGCAGCGAGATCGACACCCTGGTCGCCGACCCGACCACCTTCACCGGCGCCGCCCAGGCCCAGGTGGACGCGATCACCCGCCGCATCACCACGGTCGTCACCGCCCACCCCGAAGCCGCCACCTACTCCCCACCCCCCATCCTCTAACCGCCCCCCCGCCCCCCGCCCCACCCTCCTCCGTCCCCCCGCCCCCCGTCCCCGGTGATCAAGAGCTTTACGTCACCACCGGAGATCAACCAGCCCCAAACCTCTTGATCACGCCCCTCCAGGCCCGGCCGGGCGTCGGCTCTGCCCGGTGATCAAGAGGTTTGCGTCAGTGGTGGAGATCGAATTGGCGTAAAGCTCTTGATCACCGGGGCGAGGCGGGGACCAGGCCAGGCGGGGAGCAGGGGTCAGCGGGAGCAGGGGTCAGGCGGGAGTCGGGGCGAGGCGGGGCCAGAGGGCCGGGGCGGGTGGGTCAGGGGTTGCGGGTGGGGGTTTCGGCGGCGGAGGAGAGGTTGGGGGCGCTCGCCGGTTCGGCGATGCCGCCGGGGGCCTCGGCGAACCCGGGGTCGTGGGCGGTCTCGGCGGCGACCAGGGGCTGGTCGTGCGGCATGACGTCGGGGGCCTTGGGTACCACGATCACGGCCGTGCCGTAGGCGCAGATCTCCATCCACATCTCGCCGCAGTCCCGGCTGTCGAAGCGCATCCCCACCACGGCGTTGGCCCCGATGCGCAGGGCCTCCTCGCCGAGCCGGGCCACCGAGTCGGTGCGCCAGCGGGTGAGGTTGTCCGGGGCCATCGGGTCGTACGCTCCGCCGCGCAGGTTCTTGACCCCCTCGCGGTACGGGTTCCGGGTCCGCGCCATCGACGACACCACTTCGCCGAGGATCTGGCGGATCTCGTAGCCGGGCAGTTGATCCGTCGTCACGACCAGCACGGTTCCGATGCTGTCAGCAGCGGTACGGCGTCGAAGCGTGCCGTACGCACCTGGTCGGATGCTGCAAAACCAGGCGGCGCGGACGGCCGGCGCGCGACCGGCCATCCGCACCGCGCGGGGTGGTAACCGTCAGACACCGGCCGTCGAGGTGATCCAGGCCCGGTTGTACGCGACGCTGCCGTAGTTCTGGATGCTCGACCCGTCGGCGGTGGAGGCGACCCCGACCTGCCGGCCGTTGTAGAACTGCGGGCCGCCCGAGTCGCCGCGCCACGCGTTGCCGTTGACCCGGGTGCTGCGGATCGCCTGCCCGCCGTACGCGTCGGTGGCGTTGGTGCTGGTCACCTGCACCGAGGCGGTCTTGAGCTGGCTGGACGCCCCGCAGCCGCTGTAGCAGGTCATGCCCCAGCCGTAGATGGTGTTGGTGGAGCCGACCGGCGGGTTGCTGCTGGCCAGGCTGACCGCGGTGGTGCTGACCGTGCTGGACAGCCGCAGCAGGGCGAGGTCGTTGCGGGTGTAGGAGGCGCTGACGGTGCGGGTGGTGCCGCCCGAGGCGTAGTAGACGCTGCCGACCCGGACGGACATGGTGCCGCTGACGCAGTGCCGGGCGGTGAGCACCCACTGGGCGGAGATGACGCTGCCGGAGCAGGTGAACGACCCGTTGCTGAAGACCGCGGCGGCCCAGGGGGCGGAGGAGACGGTGCTGCCGCCGATGATCGGCTGCGGGCCGGCCGGGGCGGCGGTGGCCCCGGAGGCGGCGACGAGGACACCGGCGAGGGCGGTGGTGAGCACCGCGAGCGTGGAGCGGAGACGCATCGGGGGGACTCCTTCGGTTCGGGCCCGGGGTCGCCGGGCGTGGTCGGGCGTCCGGGGCGGGGGTGGCCCTTCGTGGACGCCGACCAGGCATCGATGTTTGACGATTGAGGCTAGGGGGCGGTGAGCGGCTTCACAAGGCTGACATCGAGATCGCCCAATGTGACAGAAATGACCCGGGATGTGCTCGTCCCTGTTTGTCGGATACCGGTCGCAAATCTGGCGTTGAGCCGCGTATTGCCTGCTCAGGTAGGGTGTGTCGGAGCGACGCGGCGACGATCGGCAACAAATCCGTATCAGAGCGGCAACGAACGGATCTCGACCGCCCGTCCCGGCGGCCGGTAATGTCGATCACTGCCTGAACTGCGCCCGGCCGGTGCGTCCGGACCGGAATCTGCCAGGTACGCTGGCTGCGCTCGCCCGTAGTGGGCCGGCACCCAACTGCGTACACAGTCAGGAGTGCCCAGTGCCTCGCGTCGTCGTCGACGTCATGCTCAAGCCCGAGATCCTCGATCCTCAGGGCCAGGCCGTCGCAAACGCGCTGCCGCGGCTCGGCGTCAGTGACGTCGCCTCCGTCCGGATCGGCAGGCGGATCGAGATCGAGTTCACCGGCGAACCGGACCTGGACCGGGCCCGGGAGATCGCCGACAAGCTGCTCGCCAACCCCGTCATCGAGGACTTCACGGTCCGGGTCGAGGCCGACGAGACCGCGGACGCGAACTCGTGACCGCCCGCGTCGGAGTGGTGACCTTCCCCGGCTCGCTGGACGACGGGGACGCCGCCCGCGCCGTGCGGATCGCCGGCGCGGAGCCGGTCCGGCTCTGGCACGGTGACCCGGAGCTGCACGGGGTGGACGCCGTCGTCCTCCCCGGTGGCTTCTCCTACGGCGACTACCTGCGCTGCGGGGCCATCGCCCGGTTCGCCCCGGTGATGGAGACCCTGGTCGACGCCGCCCGGGGTGGCCTGCCGGTACTCGGCATCTGCAACGGCTTCCAGATCCTCTGCGAGGCCCACCTGCTGCCCGGCGCGCTCACCCGCAACCAGCACCTGCACTTCCGCAACCGCGACCAGGTCCTGCGCATCGAGTCGGTCGGCACCGCCTGGACGAACACCTTCCAGCCCGGCCAGGAGATCCTCATCCCGGTCAAGAACGGCGAGGGCTGCTACGTGGCGGACACCGCCACCCTCGACGCGCTGGAGGCCGAGGGGCGGATCGTCGCCCGCTACGTCGGCGGCAACCCGAACGGCTCGCAGCGGGACATCGCCGCGATCACCAACGCCGCCGGCAACGTGGTCGGCATCATGCCCCACCCCGAGCACGCGGTCGAGGCGCTCACCGGCCCCTCCCTGGACGGTCTCGGCTTCTTCACCTCGGTGCTCAAGCACCTGGTGGGGACGCCGGCGTGACGGTGCGCGGCGGCAACATCGGTCGGCTCCACCGCCCCACCGGCGGGTACGAGCGCAGCGAGGAGAGGTCATGACCACCCACCAGGACCCGGCCGTTCGGGCAGCCGCGGGCGTCGCCCCGGCGGAACCGCACGCGGCCGTCGCGCCGCCGGCGGTCGCCGCCCGGCCCGACGGTCCGACGCCGGTCACCGACTGGGCCGACGGCGTGGACACCGTGCAACGGGCCGCCGGCACCGGCGACGAACTCCAGCCGTACGCCGAGCTGGGCCTGCGCGACGACGAGTACGACCGGATCCGGCACATCCTCGGCCGCCGCCCCACCCAGGCCGAGCTGGCCATGTACTCGATCATGTGGAGCGAGCACTGCTCCTACAAGTCGAGCAAGGTGCACCTGCGCCAGTTCGGTGAGAAGGCCCCGCCGAGCGACCGGCTGCTCGCCGGCATCGGGGAGAACGCGGGCGTCGTCCGGGTCTCCGACACGCTGGCCGTCACCTTCAAGGTCGAGTCGCACAACCACCCGAGCTTCGTCGAGCCCTACCAGGGCGCGGCGACCGGTGTCGGTGGCATCGTCCGGGACATCCTGGCGATGGGTGCCCGCCCGGTCGCGGTGATGGACCCGCTGCGGTTCGGTGCGGCCGACCACCCGGACACCGCCCGGGTGCTGCCCGGCGTGGTGGCCGGCGTCGGCGGCTACGGCAACTGCCTCGGCCTGCCCAACATCGGCGGCGAGCTGGTCTTCGACCCCTGCTACCAGGGCAACCCGCTGCTCAACGCGCTCTGCCTCGGCGTGCTGCCGGTCGACCGGTTGCAGAAGAAGGACGCCGCCGGCCCCGGCAACATCGTGGTGCTGCTCGGCGCGAAGACCGGCCGGGACGGCATCGGCGGCGTGTCGGTGCTGGCCAGCGCCACCTTCGACGAGGGCAGTGAGCAGCGCCGCCCGTCGGTGCAGGTCGGTGACCCGTTCATCGAGAAGCTGCTGATCGAGGCGTGCCTGGAGCTGTACGACGCCGAGCTGGTCGTCGGCATCCAGGATCTCGGCGGCGCGGGTCTGACCTGCGCGCTCACCGAGACCGCCGCGTCCGCCGGCACCGGGATGCGGGTCTGGCTGGAGCGGGTCCCGCTGCGCGAGCCGTCGATGGAGCCGCACGAGATCCTCGCCAGCGAGTCCCAGGAGCGGATGCTGCTGGTGGTAACCCCGGACAAGCTGGAGGCGGTGCTCAAGACCGCCGACAAGTGGGGCGTGCTCGCGACCGCGATCGGTGAGGTCACCCCGCCCGCCCCCGACGGCCGGCCGGGCCGGCTGCTGGTCACCTGGAACGACCACGTGGTCGTCGACGTGCCGCCGGGCTCGCTGGTCGACGACGGCCCGGTCTACGCCCGCCCGATGCGGGAGCCGGCCGACCTGATCCTGCTCCAGGCCGACCGGGCCGAGACGCTGCCCCGGCCGAGCAACCCGGAGGCGCTGCGGGAGACCCTGCTGCGCATGATCGCCTCGCCGAACCTGGCCGACAAGACCTGGGTCACCGAGCAGTACGACCGGTACGTGCTGGGCAACACCGTGCTGGCCCAGCCGGAGGACTCCGGCGTGATCCGGATCGACGAGCGGACCGGCCTCGGGGTCGCCCTCTCCGTCGACGGCAACGGCCGGTACGCCCGCCTCGACCCGTACCAGGGGACGAAGCTGGCGCTCGCCGAGGCGTACCGGAACGTGGCGGTGACCGGCGCGAAGCCGATCGCCGTGACCAACTGCCTCAACTTCGGCTCGCCGGAGGACCCGGGCGTGATGTGGCAGTTCGCCGAGGCCGTCCGTGGCCTGGCGGACGGCTGCCTGGAGCTGGGCATCCCGGTGACCGGCGGCAACGTCAGCTTCTACAACCAGACCGGTGCCGCCGCCATCCACCCGACCCCGGTGGTCGGCGTGCTGGGCGTGCTGGACAACGTGGCCGACCGGGTGCCGATGGGCTTCGTGCCCCGGGCCAACGGTGACCACGACCAGGTCTACCTGCTCGGTGACACGCACGTGGAGCTGTCCGGTTCGGAGTGGGCCTGGGTGACGCACGAGCACCTCGGCGGCATGCCGCCGCAGGTCGACCTGGGCCGGGAGCGGCAGCTCGCCGAGCTGATGGCCGAGGCGGCCCGGGTGGGTCACCTCAGCTCCGCGCACGACCTGTCCGACGGCGGCCTGGCCCAGAGCCTGGTCGAGTCGAGCCTGCGCCGGGGCGTCGGGGTCCGGATCGGCGTGCCGGAGCGGTTCGCCGACGGTTCGCTGCCGTTCGTCTTCCTGTTCAGCGAGTCGGCCGGCCGGGCGTTGGTGACCGTGCCCCGGGGACACGAGAAGGCGTTCACCGCCCTCTGCGACGAGCGGGGCGTGCCGTGGGAGCAGATCGGCGTGACCGACCCGGCGAGCGGTGCCCTGGACGTGCACGGCCAGTTCCGGATCGGTCTGGACGAGCTGCGGGCCGCGCACACCGCGACCCTGCCCCGGCTCTTCGGCGGCCCGGAGGCGGCCCAGGTGCAGGTCGAGGCGGTCCGGACGGGCACCACCACGATCGCGCCGGCCACCGCCACGCAGCCGGTGGACGTGCCGGAACGGCAGCAGCCGGCGGACGCGGACGACCCGGCCGCCGAGGTGGTGGCCGCTCCGACGGGCGCCGCCCCGGGGCCGGGCGACCCGGAGACCGGCGCTGCCGCGCCGGAACCGGGCACCGCGTCGACGTCGGACGCCTCCGCCGGTGCGGACGCCGCGTCGGAGGCCGGTGGGCACGATGCCGACGGACCGGCGGCCGGGCCCGCCCCGCAGTCCGGCGCGGACGACGCGACGGCCTCCGACACCGGCGACGGTGACGGGCAGCGCCCGACGCCCGATCAGCGCTGAGGCGGTGGCCTCGGCCGTCCACGTCCAACCCGGATCGGGTGCCCGCTTCGACTGGGGGCTGACCGGGGCGGCGGAACTCGGCCGGGTCTGTGCCGTACTGGTGGTGGTGGACGTCCTGTCGTTCACCACCGCCGTCGAGGTCGCGGTCGCCCGGGGGGTGCGGGTCCACCCGTTCCCCTGGGGCGAGCAGGCGGCCGACTACGCGCAGCGGGTCGGCGCGGTGGCGGCGGTGGGCCGTCGACAGACGACCACCGCGCACCCGTGGTCGCTGTCCCCGGCGGCCCTGGGCAGCGCGCCCGTCGTCGCCGACCTGGTGCTGCCGTCGCCGAACGGCTCCGCGATCAGCGCCGCCGCCAGCGCCACCGGCCGGCCGGTGGTCGCGGCCTGCCTGCGCAACGCCCGCGCCGTCGGGCGGTGGCTGCACCACCAGGGGTACGGCACGACGGACGCCCCGGTCGGGGTGATCGCCGCCGGTGAACGCTGGCCGGACGGCACCCTGCGCCCCTCGGTGGAGGACCTGCTGGGCGCGGCCAGCGTGCTGGACGCCGTCTCCGGGGTGCCCGGTGGGCTGTCCGTGGAGGCGGCGATGACGCTCGCCGCCCTGGCCAGCACCCCGGACGTGCCGGCGGCGGTACGTGGCTGTGTCTCCGGCCGTGAGCTGATCGAGAGCGGCTTCGCCGGGGACGTCGAGGCGGCCGTCCAGCGGGACGTCTCGACCGTGGTTCCGGTGCTCCGTCAGGGTGTCTTCTCGGCCGGCTGACCCCGGCCCGGAAACGACAGTGGGCCGCCCCGACACGTATCGGGGCGGCCCACTGTCGTCGCTGTCGCGGGTGGGTCAGTCGTCCAGCCAGTCGAGGCGGCGTCCGCCACGCTCCGGGGGCGGGCCGTCCGGCCGGGCCCGACCGGACGGGGGCTGGTCGCGACCGGGCTGGCCCTGCTCGCCGTAGTAGCCACCCTGCTGCTGGTCGTAGCCCTGCTGGTCGTACCCGCCGCCGCGCTGCTGCGGGGGTTCCTGGCCGTAGCCGCCCTGCTGCTCGGCAGCGTAGCCACCGGCCTGGCCGTAGCCGCCGCCCTGCGGGGAGCCGTAGCCGGGCTGCTGGTCGTAGCCGCCGCGCTGGTCGTAGCCGGCCGGCTGGTCGTATCCGCCCTGGTGGGCGCCACCCCGCTGGTCGTACCCGCCGCCGCGTTGGTCGTAGCCGCCCTGGTGGGCACCCGTCGGCTGGTCGTACCCGGCCTGCTGGTCGTAGCCGCCGTGCTGGCCGCCCTGGTGGGCACCGGTCGGCTGGTCGTAGCCGCCGCGCTGGCCGCCGCCGTAGCCCTGGGCCGGCCCGGCGTCGTATCCGGCCTGCTGGCCGTAGCCGCCGCCGGAGTAACCGCCGGTCGGCTCGGCACCCCGGCCGTAGCCGCCCTGCTCGGACTGGCCGTAGCCGCCCGCGCCCGGCTGGCCGTACGCGTCCGGCTCCGGCTGGTAGGTGCTCGTCGGGTACGGGTCGGCTGCCGGCGCGTACGCGGTGCTGTCGCCGGTGTACCGGCCGGTGGGCTCGTCGTAGCGCTGGTCGCCGCCGTAGCCGCCGGCCTGCTCCTGCGCCGGGTAGCCGGCACCGGCCGTCGCGCCGTAGTCCCGGCCGCCGTATCCGCCACCGGAGGCGGGCGCGTTGCCGTACCCGCCGCCCGACGCGGGCGCGTTGCCGTAGCCACCCCCGGAGGCGGGCGCGTTGTCGTAGCCACCGCCGGAGGCGGGTGCGGCACCGTAGCCGCCCGGCTGCCCGCCGTATCCGCCCTGGCCGGCGGGCTCGTCGCCGTAGCCGCCGGCGCCGGCCCAGTTGTCCTGCGGTGCGCCGTAGGGCTGCGGTGGCGCGCCGTACGGGTCCGGCGGGACGTCGTCGACGACCGGACGCTGCAACATCGTCGGCGCGTCACTCAGCGCGGAACTGCCGACCATCGTCGGGTCGGGGCCGGCACCGACCCGGTTGACCACCCGGGTCTGGTCGTCGGTGCCGCGTGGGCTCCGGGGACCGGGGACACCACCGGCCGCAGCGGCGCCGGCCGGTCCGTTCCCGTCGTCGTCGGCGTTCTTGCGGCGGATCCAGAGCAGCACGATGGTGCCGACGCCGGCCGCCACCAGCAGACCGCCGAGCAGAATGATCAGGAAGGAGCCGAACCCGCTGTCGTCGTCCTGCGACGCGGCCTGCTGCTGCCCGCCGGTCGGTTCGGTGCTCTCCTCGGTGGTCTCCTCGGTCGTCTCCTCCGAGGGGGTCGGCTCGACGGAGGTCGACGGGGTGGCGCTCGGGCTCACCTCGACCTTCAACGCCAGGCTGATCCGCTGGTTGCTCAGGCTCTGCCCGGCCCCCGCGCTGATCGGCTTGGTGGCGACGACGCCGTCCTTGCTGGCCCCGAGCACCATCGAGCCGGGCGCGATCGGGTTGGAACTCGACCCGGTGATCCGGAAGTTGCCGCTGCCGTCGCTCGTGGTGTTGAACTGCTTGCCGGTCGAGTCCTCCAGCCCCACCACCGCGTTGGGCACCGCGTCGCCGGTGGCCGCCACGACCACCTTGCCGGAGATCGACTTCACCGTCGGCTTGTCCTGCGGCGCGGTGGTCTGCGGCGCGGCCCTGCCCTTGACGCTCAGCTGGAAATTGGCGGTCGTCGGGTTGGACTGGTCGGGGCGGACCTGGACGGTGACCGTGGTGCTGGCGTCTCCGGCGTTGTCGTTGGCGCGCAGGGTCAGCAGCTGGGACTTCGGCTGGTCACCGTTGAAGCTGAGCTGGCCGCAGCCGGAGCAGCTGACGCCGGAGGGCAGGCCGGTCAGACTGATCTGTGCGTTCTGGTCACCGTCACCGGGAGTGACCTGAACGGTCACCGTGGTGTCGCTGCCGGCGTTGACGGTCACCGACCCGGGCTGGACGGAGGCGCTGGCTGCCAGGGCGGGTGTGGCGGGGACGGTGAGCAGGGCGCCGGCCACCAGGGCTACGACCACACCGGCCCGCTGCGTCCAGGCACGTCGGTGTGTTGACACGTCCACCGCCTTCCGGTCTGACTTCCCCGGCGGGGGCCGGGGATCATCACGGTACGAATACGCCGTCGGCAACTATGCCTTGTCTGACCGGATCGGCGCGACCCAGGGGCCAGCGTGGCGTCCGGCGGCCCCGGGTCGTATCGTCCCGTCGTGTCCTCTCCGCACATTAAGTCCGCCGTGGTACTGGCGGCGCTGACGGCGCTCGATGAGGGGCGTACGCCCGAACGACCGGTGTACCGCGAGGCGGTCCGTACCCTTCTGACCGCCCTCGCGGAGCGTGCCCCCGGCCGATCGGTGGAGGTGCGTGTCCCACCTTACGGTGCAGTTCAGTGCGTTCCGGGGCCCCGACACACCCGGGGCACCCCGCCGAACGTGGTGGAGATGACGCCGGACACCTGGCTGGCGCTGGCCACCGGACGGCTGTCGTGGGCGCAGGCGGTCACGGACGGTCGCGTACAGGTGAGCGGAAACCGGGCGGATCTCTCTGACCATCTGCCGCTCTAGCTGCACCGTTCCGCCCGAAGGGGTGACGGGGTGGAGGCGGATCGTGACTTTCTGTATTGACTCGTGTTCGCGTACACTGTCAGGCGACGACAGTGGTCCAGGGCCGAAAGGCGCGGAGCAGCCCCCGGCTCCGCCAGGCCAGTCCAGACCAGCATGAGGGAGCGGCAGTGCCCCGAGGCGATGGCCGGCTGAGCCACGACCTTGACCCCCAGCGACCCGGCCCCCAGGACGCCTGTGGCGTCTTCGGCGTCTGGGCCCCGGGTGAAGAGGTCGCCAACCTCACCTATTTCGGACTCTACGCACTCCAGCACCGCGGCCAGGAGGCCGCCGGCATCGCCGTCAGCGACGGCTCGGGAGTGGTGGTCTACAAGGACCTGGGCCTGGTGGCCCAGGTGTTCGACGAGCCGACCCTGAAGAGCCTGCGCGGCCACCTGGCGATCGGGCACGCGCGTTACTCCACCACCGGCGGCTCGACCTGGGAAAATGCCCAGCCGACCATCCGTTCGACCACCTCCGGCACCACGATCGCCCTGGCGCACAACGGCAACCTGGTCAACACCGCCGAGTTGCAGAAGGAGGTCGCCGAGCGTGGCCTGCTCGACGACGGGGCCACCAACGACACCTCCCTGGTGACCATGCTGCTGGCCAGCCGCCCCGACCTGTCGGTGGAGGCCGCCGCGCTGGAGGTGCTGCCGCAGCTGCGCGGCGCGTTCAGCTTCGTCTTCATGGACGAGTCGACCCTCTACGCCGCCCGCGACCCGCACGGTGTCCGCCCGCTGGTGCTCGGCCGGCTGGAACGCGGCTGGGTGGTGGCCAGCGAGACCGCCGCGTTGGACATCGTCGGCGCGAGCGTGGTCCGGGAGGTCGAGCCGGGCGAGCTGATCGCGATCGACGAGGAGGGCCTGCGGTCCAGCCGGTTCGCCGCGCCGGAGCCCAAGGGCTGTCTCTTCGAGTACGTCTACATCGCCCGCCCGGACGCCACCATCGCCGGCCGCAACGTGCACGCCGCCCGGGTGCAGATCGGCCGGCAACTCGCCAAGGAACACCCGGTCGAGGCCGACCTGGTGATCCCGGTGCCCGAGTCGGGCACGCCGGCCGCCATCGGGTACGCCGAGGCGTCCGGCATCACCTACGGCGCCGGCCTGATGAAGAACCCGTACGTCGGGCGTACCTTCATCCAGCCGTCGCAGACCCTCCGCCAGCTCGGCGTACGACTCAAGCTCAACCCGCTGCGGGAGAACGTGCGGGGCAAGCGGCTGGTCGTGGTCGACGACTCGATCGTGCGTGGCAACACCCAGCGGGCGATCGTCCGGATGCTCCGCGAGGCGGGCGCGCTGGAGGTCCACGTCCGGATCTCCTCCCCGCCGGTGAACTGGCCGTGCTTCTACGGCATCGACTTCGCCACCCGGGCCGAACTGCTGGCCAACGGGTTGGACAACGAGGGCATCCGGCGCTCGATCGGCGCCGACACCCTCGGTTACGTCTCGCTCCCCGGTCTCATCGCCGCGACCGAACAGCCCAGGAGCAGGCTCTGCCGGGCCTGTTTCGACGGGGAGTACCCGATCGACCTGCCGGCCGGGAACCTGATCGGCAAGCACGTGCTCGAAGGGGTGGGCCGGCGGGTCGCCGACGCCCCGGACACCTCCGAGCACCACACACCGCTCGTCGCCACTCCGGGCGGCGCGACCGCCCACCGCCCGTAGCACACCGGGGCCGTCCGGCCACCGTCGGCGCGGCACCGAGAACCACAAAGGGGAGAACCGTGACCTACGTGTCCGAGCGCAGCGGCGCAGGAAGCAGCCCGAGCGGCGCCGGTGGCGACCGCCAGCCCTGGACGGCGGGGACCGGCCGCACCACCCGCAAACGCTCGGTTTCGTACGCCGACGCCGGGGTGTCGATCGAGGCGGGCGACCGGGCGGTCGAGCTGCTCAAGTCGAAGGTGAAGGAGACCCGGCGGCCGGAGGTCATGGGCGACCTGGGCGGCTTCGCGGGCCTGTTCCGGCTGGACACCAAGAAGTACAAGAACCCGATCCTGGCGTCCTCCACCGACGGGGTGGGCACCAAGCTGGTCATCGCCCAGCAGCTCGACATCCACGACACGATCGGCATCGACCTGGTCGCGATGGTCGTGGACGACCTGGTGGCGTGCGGGGCCGAGCCGCTGTTCCTGCTCGACTACATCGCCACCGGCGAGGTCGTGCCGGACCGGGTCGCCGAGATCGGCGCGGGCATCGCCGACGGCTGCCGGTACGCCGGCTGCGCGCTGCTCGGTGGCGAGACCGCCGAGCACCCGGGCGTGCTGCGTCCCGACGAGTACGACGTCTCCGCCACCGGGGTCGGCGTGGTCGAGGAGAGCGAGATCCTCAGCCCGGACCGGGTCGAGGTGGGCGACGTGGTGATCGCGATGCGCTCGTCCGGCCTGCACTCCAACGGCTACTCGCTGGTCCGGCACGTGCTGCTCGGGGCCGGCCGGATGCGGCTGGACGTGGTGATCGACGACTTCGGCCGGCAGCGCACCCTCGGTGAGGAGCTGCTCACCCCGACCAAGATCTACGCGCAGGACTGCCTGAAGCTGATCACCGAGGCGGAGGTGCGCTCGATCGCCCACGTCACCGGCGGCGGCATCCCCGGCAACCTGGTCCGGGTGCTGCCCGAGCACGTCGACGCGGTGGTCAACCGGGCCACCTGGAAGCCGCAGCCGATCTTCGACCTGATCCAGTCCAAGGGCCGGATCGAGGACCCGGAGATGGAGTCGACGTTCAACATGGGCGTCGGCATGTTCGCCATCGTCTCCGCCGAGGACGCCGACCGCGCGCTGGCGACCCTCGCCGGCCGGGGCGTGGACGCCTGGCAGGCCGGCGAGATCATCGAGGGCACCGGCAACGTGCAGATGATCGGCCAGCACACCCGGGGCTGATCGGCGGGGCTGCTCGGCCGGATGCCTGGTCGGGGGTTCACCCGAGCGGCCATCGCCGCCTAGCCTGAAGGACACTTCGGGCACGGGGGAGGAGGGTCGATGGCTGCTCGGTGCCGGTCCGTGACGGGCATGCAGGGGATCGCGGCGATCCCGTCGTACGTGGTGATGCAGCCGACGACGCTGTGCAACCTGGACTGCGCGTACTGCTATCTGCCGCACCGGGCGGCCGACCGGCGGATGCCGGTGGCGGTGGCCGGGGCGGTCGCTGCCGCGGTGACCCCGTGGGTGGCGCGGGGCCGGTTCTCGGTGGTCTGGCACGGCGGTGAGCCGCTCGCCGCCGGCCGGGACCACCTGGCGGCGCTGATCGCCGAGTTCCCCGCCGGGGTGGAACACCACGTGCAGACCAACGCCACCCTGATCGACGACGCCTGGTGCGCGTTCTTCGCCACGCACGGGGTGCGGGTGAGCGTGAGCGTGGACGGCCCGGCCGTCCGCAACGGGGACCGGGTGACCCGGGCCGGCGCCCCGGCGTACGACCGGATCGTCCGGGGGATAGCGGCGTTGCGTCGGCACGGTCTGCCGTTCTCGGCGCTGGCGGTGGTGAGCCGGCCGACGCCGGGGCTCGCCACCGAGTTGTACGACTACTTCCTCGACCTGGGTTGTGACGTGCTCGGGCTGAACATCGAGGAGACCGAGGGGGTCAACACCCGCAGCAACGCGCACGACGCGGCGACGGTGACCGCGTTCTGGGCGGAGCTGGTGGCGGCCTGGCGGCGGGCGCCCAGGGTGCACCTGCGGGAGGTCGAGTGGTCGTTGCGGTACGCGGCGGCGGTGTTGGCCGGCACGGAGGGCGACCTGCTGCCCCGGCAGCTCGACCCGATCCCGACGATCGGGTACGACGGCTCGGTGACCGTGCTCTCCCCGGAGCTTGCCGGCTTCACCGACGCCCGCTACGGCGATTTCAGCAGCGGTAACGTGCTGGCCACCCCGCTGGCCGAGATCCTGGCCGGGGCGGCGGGCACGGGCTGGGTGGGTGAGTTCCTCACCGGCGTCGAGGCGTGCCGGTCGTCCTGCCCGTACTTCGGCTTCTGCGGCGGCGGCCACGCGGCCAACCGCTACTTCGAGCAGGGGCGGTTCGACGGTACGGAGACCGAGCACTGCCGCAACAGCAAGATCCGCCTATTGGAGGGAGTGTTGGAGCATGCCCGAGACCACGAGTCACCGGCCACCTGAGCGGGTCGGGGCCGGCCCGGACCAGGTCACCGACCGGGTGCGGGAGGCCGCTGGGGGACTCTCCGCCCTGCTCCACGAGGCCGAGGCCGCCCGTCGTCACCGCGCGGAGGTGTCGGGCGCGGAGGGTGCCGGTGCGGTCTGCGCCTGGAACCATTTCGAGAACATCCCGACCTTCTACAACTGGAACAACCGGCCGCGCTGAGCGGGGGTGACCGGCCTCGCCGTACGGTGACGGGCCACGGACACCCCGATCAGGGACCGCGCCGACCGGCCGGAGTGTGCTCCGGGACGGCGTGGTCCCTGATCGTCGGTCGTGACGCTGCTCTGGTCGGGCACATGCGTGAGCACGCGGAGAGTTGCCGCGTGCTCAGTGTGACCGGAGGTCAGCGGGTCGGAGGAGCCCAGGGGTCCGGGTCGTCGTCCGCATGATCCTCATCGTCGTCGTCGACATACTCTTTGTAGTCGTCGTCGAAGTGCTGCTCAGACTTCCCACCAGCACCCGCCAGTTCGCGCTGCAAGGCGGTGAGGTCGGTGTTCGGGGAGTGGTACTTCAACTCCCGCGCCACCTTCGTCTGCTTGGCCTTAGCACGGCCGCGCCCCATGGCTCGACCCCCTCGCACAGAATGCGGGGCAGCCCGAAGGCGGGCCCCGATGACGTCAGGCATCTCTCGTGGCTCTTACGGTACATGGGGATGCCACCGTTCGGCACCTCGGGTTACCGTCTGCCGGCCCTGCGCGTCGCAGTCACCCGGTCGTCACCGAGTGTACCCGGTAAGGGGTGAGCCTAGGACCGCCCGTGACACCGGTCAAACCGCCCGAAAAGCCGTGAAAGGCCATGCTATCGCGCGGTCGACCCCCCGGAGGCCGGCAGCCGTACGGATCCGGCCCGGTACGCCCGGTGGCGTCCCGGGCGCGGACCGTCGCCGCGCCCGGGACCTGCCCTCAGCCCAGGTGGATGGTGCGCAGCCGACCCACGTCGGCCATCCGGCGCTCGGCCAGCCGGTCGGCGGCCACCGCCGGGGGCACCCCCTCGTCGTCGGCCAGCCGGAGGATCTGCCGGGTGGTGTCGAAGATCCGGGTGGCCCGCAGCTTGGCCCGGTCGAAGTTGAAACCCTCGATCTCGTCCGCGACCTGGATGACCCCACCGGCGTTGACCACGTAGTCGGGGGCATAGAGGATGCCCCGGTCGGCGAGGAGCTTCTCGATGCCGGGATGGGCGAGCTGGTTGTTGGCCGCGCCGGCGACCACCCGGGCCCGCAGGGCCGGCACGGTGTCGTCGTTCAGGGCGCCGCCCAGCGCGCACGGGGCGTACACGTCGATGTCGGTGGCGACCAGCGCGGTGGTGTCGGCGACCAGGGCGACCCCGGGGTGGTTGGTCCGCGCCCACTCCAGCGCGCGGGGGTCGACGTCGGTCGCCACCACCTCGGCCCCGTCGTCGACCAGGTGCCCGGTCAGGTGCCTGCCGACCTTGCCCAGCCCGGCCACCCCGACCCGACGTCCGCGCAGGCTCGGGCTGCCCCAGACGTGCTCGGCGGCGGCCCGCATCCCCTGGAAGACGCCCCAGGCGGTGAGGACCGAGGAGTCACCCGCCCCGCCGTGCTCCACGCTGCGACCGGTGACGTACCGGGTCTCCCGGGCGATCACGTCCATGTCGGCCACGTAGGTGCCCACGTCGCAGGCGGTGTAGTAGCGCCCGGCCAGGGACTGCACGAACCGCCCGTACGCGCGCAGCAGCGCCTCGCTCTTGACCTGGTCCGGGTCACCCCAGATGACCGCCTTGCCGCCGCCCAGGTCCAGCCCCGCCAGCGCGTTCTTGTACGCCATCCCGCGCGACAGGTCCAGCACGTCGGCCAGCGCCGCCTCCTCGCTGGCGTACGGGTAGAACCGGGTGCCGCCCAGCGCGGGCCCCAGCGCGGTCGAGTAGATGCCGATGATCGCCTTGAGGCCGCTCTGCCTGTCCTGGCAGAAGACGACCTGCTCGTGACCGGCCGGTCCGGGGTCGTCGGTGCTCACGAATACGCCCATGGCTCGCTCCTGGTGTCGGTGTGCGCCCTTGTGGGGCGCGGACCTGGTCGGCCGGCGGGGATGCTGCCGGCGCTGGTCAGCCTAATATCGGTCGGGAACCGTGCCGTCGTCCACGTCGCGTGCGACCGGGCCGGCCGGGGCCGCCCGCCGGCGGCGTTCCGGTCGCGCACGACGGCAGCGGCACCGGTGCGGGGTTTCGTGGGAGGATCGCGCGGTGCCGTCGCTCTTCGCTTCTTACCTGCGCGTGTACGAGCCGCTGACCGCCTTCGACCGGGACCGTCAGTCGTACTGGCGGCGCTACGTGCGGGAGGGGCGGGCGGTGGCCCCGTTGGAGGGGCCGGGCCGGCAACGGACCTCGGTCATCGCGGCGCTCGGCGCGGGCTGGACGAGACTGCCCGACCTGCCCGACGAGGCGTACGTGCTGGAGGTCGACGACGCGCTGCTGGTCTGCCCGTGGAACCTGCGGGTCCGGGTGGCCGAGGCGGCCCTGAGCGCCCGGGAAGGGGTGCCGTCGGTGATCGCCGACGCGTTCGTCCCGCCGATCCTTGCCGGGCAGGCCAAGACCGTGGTGGAGGACTGGCGCAGCGGCGCCCGGGTGCTGGAGCACGGGGTGCCCCGGCTGCACGAGCAGATCGCCACCTGGGGCGTGCCGCTGCGGTGGTTCGTGCTCTTCGAGGCGGGTGAGCGGGAGCTGGTCACCCGGCCGGAGCGGCGGGCGCTGCGCTACCGCACGGAGATCTCCAAGGCCCGTCGGCGGGCTTCGCGGGCGCTGTCGGTGCTCAAGAAGTCGATAGGTGCCGCGCCGATCACCGAGGCGGTCGAAGAGGCCGCCCGCTGGCTGGAGGAGTTCCACCCCCGGTCGGTGGTCGAGTTGGACTACGGCGGCCTGGTGCAGTTGCTCTCCGACGAGACACTGGCCGCGGACGACTCGCCGGAGCTGGTGGCGGGCGGCCTGGCCGGGCTTTCCCGGGGCGAGACGGACGAGGCGTCGGCGGCGTACGACCGGTTGGTGGCGCGGTGGCGGGCGATCCAGTTGCTGGAGCGGTGCAATTGACCAGATATCGCCCATTCGTGCTGTCAATTATGAGTCACTCTCGTAGTTAACGCATCACGAACCGTGATCATGAGTCCGAATAAGGTACTTTCTGCCGTGTAAAAGTCAGATAAATCGGGCATGGTTCATCCGTCCGTCTAGGGACCTTCGGCCGTTCGGCCCATGTCGGACATCGGGGACTAGCCGGACCATGGGAGACGCGTCGGCCGGCGGGACCCCGGCCGATGTCTATCCATGTGGAGGAGTGACCGATGGCATCGCGAACGCACGAACCAGAGCCGCTACTCACGCCGGCCGAGGTGGCGTCGATGTTCCGTGTCGACCCGAAGACGGTGACCCGGTGGGCCAAGGCGGGGAAGCTCAGCGCGATCCGAACCCTGGGCGGACACCGTCGGTACCGTGAGTCGGAGGTGCGGGCGTTGCTACAGGGCCAGATCCCCCAGCAGCGCCAGGGGGACTGACCCGGTCAGAACGTTACGGACCCCAGGGGCGGTTGGACGTCGCAGCAGCGACGCACCACCGCCCCTGAGTCGTCTCCGCCCCTCCGCAGCGATCCGGTCCGGGTCACTGCGGCGGAGCGGTCAGACTGATCCGGATGCCGACGGTGCCCGCCTCGCCCCGGCGCAGCCGGCTGCCGAGCAGGGTCAACCGGCCCAGCAGCCGGTACTTGCGCTTGAGCAGGTCGCGTACCCGGCTGCTCTCCTGCGGCCCGCAGAGCACCGCGTGCCCCGGCACCGCCTCACCCAGCGGACGACCGCGCACGTCACACGGGGCCACCGTCACCGTGCCGTCCCGCCTGATCCGCTTGACCTTGCCCGAGTCGGCGACCGTCCAGACCGCCAGCGTGTCGCCGTCGCGGACCGCCCAGACCGGGGTGGACACCGCACGGCCGTCCTTGCGGAACGTCGTCAGCAGGACGTACTTCTCCGCCGCCAGGCGGTCCAGGTCGGTCACGCCGCCCAGGATACGGTGGAGGGACCCGGATAGCGTGCAGGTCGTGACCGGAGAACCTCGACTCGGCGACGTGTTCGGCGAACTGCTGCGCGACGCGTACGCGGTGCACACCGGGATCGGCCCCCGGCCGCTGGTCGGCGGGCGGCTGCCCCGACCGGTCATCGAGATCATCGAACGGGACGACGGGCTGGTCAACGGGGCCCCCGCCGCGCACTACCTGGACGGGCCGGAACACTGGCAGCCGTACGACCACCGGGCCGTGGACCGCACCCGGGGCGCCACCCTGGACGTCGGCGTCGGGGGCGGGCGGATCGCGCTGGTGCTCCAGGAGCGCGGCATCCCCGTCACCGGGCTGGACACCTCACCGGGGGCGCTACGGGTCAGCCGGCACCGGGGCGTCCGGGACCTCGTCCTCGGCACCGTCGACGAGCACGTCGCCGACGGCCGGCGCTACGACACGTTCCTGCTGCTCGGCAACAACCTGGGGCTGTTCGAGGGGCGGGATCGGGCACCGGCGTTCCTCGCCGCGCTGGCCGCCCTGGCCCGGCCCGGCGCGCAAGTCATCGCGCACGGCACCGACCCGTACGGCACCACCGACCCGGTGCACACCGGCTACCACGAGCGCAACCGGCAGCGGGGTCGGCTCGGCGGGCAACTGCGGCTGCGGCTGCGCTACCGCGAACTCGGCACCGACTGGTTCGACTACCTGGTGTGCTCCGCCGAGGAACTGGCCGAACTCGTCCGGGGCACCGCGTGGCGGCTGACCGACGTGGACGACCGCGACGCCCCGTACTACCTGGCCACCCTGCGGTTGCGCGGCAGATGAGCGGGGGCCCGGTCGGGCCCCCGCCCACCGGTCAGACCTGGACGGTCGGCGGGAGCTGCTCCGGGGGGAGGCCACCGTCGCCGTCGACCACCTCGTCCGGGGTGCCGTCCTCGTCGATGTCGACCATGGTGATGTCGACCTTGCCGTCGCCGTCGGTGTCGAACTGGAACAGGTCCGCCCGGCCGTCGCCGTCGGTGTCCACCACCCACACGTCGGTCTTGCCGTCGTTGTTGGTGTCGGCGCGGAGCAGGTCGACGCGCTCGTCGCCGCGCGTCTCCACGACCGCCGTGCCGTCGGTGGTGCCGCTGTCCACGGTCTCCGGTGCCTGGCTCATGTCGACTGGTTCCTTCCCTTGACGTTGGGCCGTCAGTACCCGGTGCGGCGGTCCCCCACGCATGCCGCCGGGAACGGTGCTGCATAGGGTCGCACCCATGAGCCAGCGGAGCGAGCGGCAGGGCGTGCCGGAGACCCCGCACGCCGCCGTGCGCAGTGAGGGAGCGTCATGAGTCGTCTTGTCGTCGTCGGGGCCGGCACGATGGGGCTCGGCATCGCCTACGTGGCAGCCGGTGCGGGCTACGCGGTCGAGCTGGTGGAGGTGGACCGGGGCCGGGCCGAGGCCGCCGCCGTCCGCCTCGACGAGCTGGGCGCGCGGGCGGTGCAGCGGGGGAAGCTCGGCGTCGACGCCGCCGCCGCGCAGCGGGCCCGGATCACCCTGCGGGGTGCGCTCGCCGAGGTCGCCCCCGCCCCGGAGGTGATCGTCGAGGCGGTGCCCGAGCGGCCCGACCTGAAGCGGTCGGTGCTCGCCGAGGCGGAGCGGCTGCGCCCGGCGCTGCTGGGCAGCAACACCTCCAGTATCCCCATCGGCGAGTTGGCCGAGGGGCTGGCCCGCCCGGAGTCCTTCCTCGGGCTGCACTTCTTCAACCCGGTCTGGGCGATGGCCCTGCTGGAGGTGGTGGTCGGCGCGGCCACCGCACCGGAGACCACCGCGGCGGCCGTCGCGCTCGCCGGCCGGCTGGGCAAGGACCCCGTCGTCGTACGCGACCTGCCCGGCTTCGCCACCTCCCGGCTCGGGGTGACCCTCGGCCTGGAGGCGATCCGGATGGTGGCCGACGGGGTGGCCGCACCGGCCGACGTGGACAAGGCGATGGTGCTCGGCTACCGGCACCCGGTCGGCCCGTTGGAGCTGACCGACCTGGTCGGCCTGGACGTGCGGCTGGACATCGCCCGCACCCTCCAGGCCGCCTACGGTGGCCGGTTCGCGCCGCCGCCGCTGCTGGTCGAGATGGTCGTCGCCGGGAAGCTCGGTAAGAAGTCCGGCCAGGGCTTCTACACGTGGAAGGACGGTCGGCGGCAGTGAGCGGACTGCGGGTGGAGGAACTGCCCGACCGGGTGGTGGTGACGCTGGACCGGCCGGAGAAACGCAACGCCATCGACGCCGACCTGATCGGCGCGCTGCACGACGTCTGCGCCGCGCTGGAGGCCCGGCCCCGGCTGCTGCTGCTCACCGGGGGCGCGGATGGCCTGTTCGCCGGTGGCGCCGACATCGGCCAACTCCGCGAGCGGGGCCGGCTGGACGCCCTCGCCGCGATCAACTCGGCCGCCTTCGCCCGGCTCCGGGCGCTGCCGATGCCGAGCGTGGCCGCCGTGGACGGCCCCGCGCTGGGCGGCGGCGCGGAGCTGGCGTACGCCTGCGACCTGCGGGTGTGCACGGCACGGGCGGTCTTCGGCCAGCCGGAGGTGCGGTTGGGCATCCTGGCCGGCGCGGGGGCGACCCACCGGCTGCCGGCCCTGGTCGGTGAGGGCCGGGCCAAGGAACTGCTCTTCACCGGCCGCCGCGTCGACGCCGACGAGGCGTTGCGGATCGGCCTGGTCAACCGGGTGGTGGCCGAGCCGGCCGAGCTGCTGCCCACGGCACATGGGCTGCTCGACGAGATGGCGAAGGGTTCCGCGCTGGCGTTGCGGCTGACCAAGCTCGCGGTGGACGCCCCGCCCGGTGCCCACCCGCAGCTCGACCTGGTCAGCCAGGCGGTGCTCTTCGAGGACGAGGAGAAGCACCGCCGGATGACCGACTTCCTGGAGCGTCGCCGACCCCGGTGAGCCGGGACGGGGCGGCACCGGACCGGTGCCGCCCCCGCCGACGTCAGTGGCGGATCGGCACGCCCGCGTCCGCCAGCGCCTTGATCAGTCCGGCGGACTCACCGAAGCCGATGACCAGCACCGCCTCCGGCTTGTAGTTCTTGATCTCGCCGGCCAGGCTGCCGAAGTCGACGGGTGGGGCCTTGGCGTCGGCCGGCGGCTCGTAGGTGAGCAGCTTCACCCGGTCGCTGCCGAAGCCGGCCCGCTCCAGCTCGGCGCGGACGGTCTCCTGGAGGCCCTCGCCGTAGGAGTCCTTGCGGGCCACCACCACGATCCTGTGCGGGCCGTCCCGGAGGATCACGTCGGCCAGCGCCCGGCCCTGGAGGCTGTCCGGCGGGGCGGTCCGGAAGTAGAGGCCCTTGTCGTCGGCCTGGCTCAACCCCGCGTCGGTGTTGGACGGCGAGAAGAGGATCTTGCCGGCCGCCACCACGTCCGGCAGCACGGCGGCGGAGATCCCGGACGCGGCGGCCCCGATGATGACCTGCACCTTGTTCTTGACGTGCGAGGCCACGGTGGCCTTGGCCACGGCCGGGTTGGTGCCGTCGTCACCGTCGAACCAGGTCACCGGGTCGCCGAGCACCCCGCCCGCGGCATTGATCTCCTTGATCGCCAGCGCCACGCCGGCGGCCAGCGGCGGGTAGGCCAGGGCCAGGTCGCCGGTCTTCGGCAGCAGGCCACCGATGATCAGCGGGGAGCCGTCGCTGCGGTCGTTGCGCCCGCCCCGCTGCTTCTTCGGCTTCGGTGCGGCCTTGGTGCTCACCCCGGACTCGTCCCCGGCGCCGACGAACTCGGTCTTCGCGTCGTTGATCTTCTGGTTGTCGAAGTGCAGGGTGGCGTAGCTGGCGGTGGCCGGCTCCCCGAGGTCGGTGAAGCCGGCGCGGTTCAGCGACGGGCCGCGGTACTCGATGTCCTGACCGTCCCGGGCCAGGGCCAGGCAGCTCGCCGCGTCCGTGCAGCGCTGGCCGTTGGTGGTCACCCCGACGATCTGCTTGGCGATGTCGGCCGGATCGGTGCTGCCGGCGAGTTGGGCGGCCAGCGCACTGATCATGACCGCGTCGTACGACTCCGCCGCGTAGAGATAGTCGGTCAGCTTCGCGTCGACGGTGCGGAGCCGCTGCTTGAAGTCGTCGCTGAGCGGCGTGAGCGGAGTGGTGCCCTTCATGCCGTCGACGAGGTCGGCCCGGTCCTTCAGCTCGGCGGCGAAGGAGTTCTGCATGTTGCCGTCGGTGCCGTACAGACGCACCTGCGGGGTGGCCGCCTCCTCGGGCTTGTCGGTCGTCCCGCACGCGCTGACGGCGAGCAGCAACGACGCACAGGCCGCCAGGATGGCCGCGCGCGGGCCGCGGGTTACGAGCATGGTGGTCCTTCCTCCGGCGCAGGTCCGGTGCGCACCATAGCGTGCCGGCGGGGACCGTGGGACCAGGGAGGCGGCCCTCGTCGCCGGCCCGACAGTGCAACGCACGCTCCGTCACGCTGTCCCGGCAGGTGGTCACCGTTTGCGGCGTCCGCCCGCTTGACCTGGCGTCCTACTGTGCCGCAGGTGACCGACGTACCGGATCAGACGCTCGCCGACGCTACCGCCGTACTCCATTCGGCGCTGACCGGGGACGGCGCCGCCGTGGTCGGCACATTCGACGCCGTGGTGGACCGGTCGGGGCTCGCCGGGGCGTACACGGTCGCCTGGACCCTGGCCGCGACGATGGTCGGTGACCCGCCGCCGCCCGGCACGTGCGCGCTGGACTTCCCCGGCATCGACGAGGCACGGTACGACACCCGCTGGGTGGCCCGGTTCGTCAGCGCGTACGCCAACCACGACGCCGACACCGGCGAGGCGCTGTTCGGGGCGGCGGTCGCCGACGGTCAACTGCCGGACTGCCTGCTCACCCTCGCCGGCTCGGCGGTGGCGACGCTGCGCAGCCGGGCCGGCTGACCCGCCCGGCCCCACCGCCCGTCCCCCGGCGGTAGGGCCGGCGGCGGGGCTCAGTACGCGTGGTACGCCACCAGCGGCTCGTACTCGTAGCGCAGGTTGGAGAAGCGGACCTTGAAGTTCGCGCCGTCGCGCACGTTGGTGGCGACGGTGATCCAGTCCGACTTCGCCGGCAGGTAGGTGAGGTAGTTGCACTTGTTGGTCTTGTCGATGAAGACCACGCACGCCTCGGTGCCGAACTCGCTGCTGTTCTTGACGTTCACGTCCTTGCACCGGGTGCTCGCCTTGTACGGCCCGGCGTCCCCGCCCCACCCGCCGGCCTGGAAGTACGAGCGGACCGCCCCGCCGTAGCAGGTCGCGGCCGACGCGGAGAGGTTCGTCTCCCCGGCGGCCTGCGCGGGTGTGCCGAACCAGAGCAGGGGCAGGGTGGCGACGAGCGCGGTCAGGCGGGCGGGCCGGGATGCCATGGTGGTGCCTCCAGGGGAAGAGGGGGACCCTGAGTCGCGGACAGGGCGCGGTGAGTGGCGATGATATATGTCTATCTCTGATCCCGCTGTGACAGACCGGTGAACCTTCTGTGGTACCAGTGACGCATGTCCGAGGCGATGCTCAGCAAGGTGCGCAAGCTGCTGGCCCAGGCCGAGGACCCGGCCTGCACCCCCGCCGAGTCGGCCGCGTTCACCGCCAAGGCCACCGAGTTGATCGCCCGGTACGGCGTCGACCGGGCCCTCCTGGCCGCCCGCGACCCCACCACCGACCCGGTCGGCGACCGGGTGATCGACGTCGTCGCCCCGTACGCCCGGGACAAGGCCGGCCTGCTCGCCGCAGTGGCCGACCCGCTGCGCTGCCGGTGCGTCCGTCGACCGGACGGCAGCGGGTTCACGCTGCACCTGTTCGGCTTCGCCAGCGACCTGGAACGGGTCGACCTGCTCTTCACCTCGCTGCTCGTACAGGCCGCACACGGGCTCGCCGGCACCGCCGTGCCCTCCGGTGAGCAGCCGGCCGCCTTCCGCCGCTCCTGGCTGGCCGGCTTCGCCCGGGTGGTCGCCGAGCGGCTCCGGGCCGCCGAGGCGGGTGCGGTGGCCGAACGCGGCACACCGTCGGTCGCGCTGGTGCTGGCCGACCGCTCGGACCGGGTGGCCCGCCGGGTCGCCGAGGTCTACCCCCGGCTGCGTACCGCGCCGACCTGGGCGGCCCCGACGCGGTCCGCCACCCGACCGCCCGGACGCCCCTCGGCGGCCCACCCCGCTGACCGGCCCGGTTCCCCCGCGTCCTGCCGGCGGACGCCGGCCGCGCGAAGTCGCTCACTGTGCTCCGGGGGCGGTCCGGGTCAGGGTGTCCAGGTAGCGGCCGAGCAGCTCGTGCCAGCCGGCGGTCAACGCCGCGCGGTAGCCCTCGGCGGCCTCACCGTGCCGGTCGAAGTGGCGGTGCTCCAACTCGATGCGGGTCTGCCCGGACTCGTCCGGCAGGAACAGCACCTCCACCTCGCTGGCCCGCGCCGGATCGGGCACCGGCACCCGGTCGGGGCCGAGCTGCCAGGTGAAGACGAGCCGACGCGGCGGGTCCCAGGTGAGCACCCGCCCCCAGTCGCCCCGGAAGCCGTACGGACCGATCTCGTAGAGCATGCCGCCGGCCCGGGGTTCCATCCCCAGCTCGGCCAGCGCCGCCGGCCCGGACCAGGTGTACTCGCGGACCCACCAGTCGGCCAGCGAGCCGGTGAAGACCGCGAACGCCTGCTCCGCCGGGGCGGGGACGAGGAGGGTGCAGCGCAGCGAGTACCGGTCGACGTCCTGATGGACGCCCTCCGGATCTGGCTTCTCCTGTCCCATAGGCCCGGACCATACCGGCTGGGGGTGCGCTCCGCAGCGCCGTGTACCGGCTCTTTCCGGTCAGTGGGCACCCGCGACCCAGCGAGGCTCCTGGATGTCCCGGGGTGTGCCGCCACGGCGGTGGTCGATGGCGGGCCAGGGCCGGATACACGAAAACGGTGACCGCGTTTCCGCAGGTCACCGCTCTCTGTAGCCCGGCGAAAGGCTATGTGGCCAGGGGCGGGGTCGAACCGCCGACCTTCCGATTTTCAGTCGGACGCTCGTACCAACTGAGCTACCTGGCCTGGTACTCCGGGACATGGTACCCGGCGGGCGGGGTTTCCGCCGACAGGGTGCCGCGTCCCGATACGCAGAACGCCGCGCATTGGTACACGCGGCGTCGGCGCTGGCGGTCCTGACGGGACTTGAACCCGCGACCTCCGCCTTGACAGGGCGGCGAGCACTCCAACTGCTCCACAGGACCTTGCTCTGTTGCCTCCGGCTGAGCCGGACCGTGCCCCCAACGGGATTCGAACCCGTGCTACCGCCTTGAAAGGGCGGCGTCCTGGGCCGCTAGACGATGAGGGCGGCCCCGCCATCATTGCACACTCGCAACTTCAAGCGGACTTGCTCCCATCCGGCCCCGCCGGAGGCATGAGAAGCATATGCCATGCCCCGGCGGTCGGCCAAACCGGTATGCCCGCCGGGGTGCGGCCCGGCAAAGTAGCAGGTCAGCGAGGTGGCGCGATGCCGAAACGGCGCTTGAGGTCGCCGATGACGTGCGGCACGGCGCTCAGCGTTCGGCTCCGGTCGCCCCCGCCGTCGTGCATCAGCACCACCGCGCCGGGGCGGGCGGCGCCCGTGATCCGCCCGGAGATGACCCCGGCGGCGGGCTTCGCCCAGTCCTGGGGGTCGACGGTCCAGTGCAGCGACCGCATGCCGAGTTCCTTGGCGACCTGCACCACCTCCGGCGTCCACCGGCCACCGGGCTGGCGGTAGAACGGCACCTTCGCGCCCGGCACCGCCTTGGTGATGGCCTGGTTGGTGCGGACCAGGTCGGCCCGGATCTCGGCGACCGGCCGGCGACCCAGGTCGACGTCGTGGTGCCAGCTGTGGTTGCAGAGCTGGTGCCCCTCCCGGACGATCCGGGCCACCAGTTCCGGGTGCTTGCGCACCTGGGTGCCGACCACGCAGAACGTCGCCTTCACCTTGTGCGCCCGCAGCTGGTTGAGCACCCGGGGCGTCCAGGTCGGGTCGGGACCGTCGTCGAAGGTCAACGCCACCGCGCGTACCCCGGTCGCCTTGCGCAGCCCGGCGGGGAGCGTCTTGGGCTTCGGCCGGAGCCGGGGCTTCGGCTTGGTGGTGGGCAACGGCTTCGGGGACGGGGTGTGGGCCGGCTCCGGTGCGGTGGTGGTCGGGGCGGGCGCCGCTGCCGGCCGGACGTTCCGGTGCTGGTCGCCGCAGCCGACGACCAGCAGGAGCAGGCCGAGGGCGACCGCCAGAACGGGGCGTGAACGCATCGTCACTCCGGGGGATGGGGTACGCGGACGGCCCCGACGGTAGTTCACGAAAGCGAAATATGTCAGGCCCGGTCGGCCCCCGTCGACTGGTCCAGCGAGTCCCGTACGGCCAGCGCGAGCGAGACCGCCTCGGCCAGGTCGACCGGGCGGACCACCCCGGCGGGCAGCGTGTCGGCCCGCCAGCCCGGCCCGGCGGCGAGCACCAGCAGCGGCCGGCGGGGCACCGCGAGCAGTGCGGACAGCTGCGCCGGGTCGGCGGTCGGCCGGGTGTGCGACCAGACCACCACGGCCGCCGGCCCGGTCCGGTTGACCGCCTCGACGAGCGCCGCCGCCGGCACCCGGGCACCGAGCATCCGGTAGGCCACCCCCGCTTCGGCCAGCGCCGCGGCGAGCGCCTCCAGCGGCAGGGTGTGCTGCTCCTCGTCGGCGCAGGAGAGCAGGATGCGGGCCGGCCCGGTGGCCCGGCCGGACCGGGCGACCGCCGCGAACGCCTCGGAGACGCACCGGGACATCAGGTGTTCCACGTCGATCAGGCCGGCGGTGGCGACGTGCCGTTCGCCGATGCCGGCCAGCACCGGCCGGAGCAGCCCCTCCCAGGTGGCGACGACCCCGTCGGCGGCCAGGGCGTGTGAGATCGTGTCGCTGATCACCGCCGCGTCCAGCCGCATGGCGGCGCGGGCCAGCCCCCGGGCCGCCGGGCCGGCCCGGCCGACCGGGATGGTCTGCCCACCGCCGTCGCGGCCGGCGCCCGCCCGTAGCCGGGAGGCGACCCCGGGACCGGGGACGACCGGGCTCTGTTTCGCCCAGCGGGCCGCCTCCGCCGGGGTGACCCCCTCGGCGGTGAGCTTGCGCATGATCTCCAGGCGGGCCAGGTCGGCCGGCGTGTAGCGCCGGTGGTGGCCCGGGACGTGCTGGCTGGGGCCGAGGCCGTAGCGCTGGTGCCAGGTGCGCAGCGTGGTGACCGCCACACCCAGCCGGCGTGCCACGGCCCCCGCGCTCAGCGGCTCATCGACCACCCGACCGCTCCGACGCGTCGTCCACCCGGTCGCCGGACGGGGTGGCGGAGGCGGCACGGGGGCTGCCGGTGGGGCCGCTCGGGGCCGGGTGCAGCAGTCGGCTCACCACCCCGCCGAGCCAGGGGGCGTACGTGCGCGGGTCGGCGTCGATCTCGGTCATCAACCGGGTCGGGTCGGCCCAGCGCAGTTCGGCCACCTCGTCCGGGTCGGGCCCGAGGGGCAGGTCGACCGGCACGTCGGCCCGGAGCACGTGGTCGTACTCGAACTCGACCCGACCGGTGGCCGGGTCCTCGGCGTAGTAGAGGTAGACGCCGACCTCGGTCAACGAAACCGGTCCGGTGCCCAGCTCCTCGGCGAGCCGGCGGTTGGCCGCCTCGGCCAGGGATTCGCCCGGCAGCGGGTGCCCGCAGCAGGAGTTGGCCCAGCGCAGCGGGAACCGGGTCTTGACCGGGGCCCGTTGTTGCAGGAGCACCCGGCCGTCCGGGTCGACCAGCAGCACCGAGAAGGCCCGGTGCAGCCGTCCGGGCGCCTGGTGGGCGGCGGCGACGGTGGCCTCGCCGAGCGCCTGGCCGGTGTCGTCGACCAGCTCGACGAGGTGGCCCTCCCGGGACTTCACGCGGTCACCGACCCGCGCCGGTGATGCGGTTGGCGGCCAGCTTGCCGGAGATCAGCACCATCGGCACGCCCACGCCGGGCTGGGTGCCGGAACCGGTGAAGACCACGTTGGGCAGGCTGCGGTGCAGGTTGGACGGGCGGAACGGCCCGGTCTGGAAGAGGCTGTGCGCGGCGGCGAACGGCGTACCGGCGGCCATTCCCTGCTCCTCCCACTCGGCGGGGGTGATCGTACGCAACACCTCGATGCCGGCGCCGAACCCGACGTACCCGCGCTCCTCCAGGGTGGTGACGAGCTGGTCGGCGTAGCGCCGGCTCAGGTCACCCCGCCAGTCGAACGGGGCCCGGTCGAGGTTGGGCACCGGGGCCAGCACGTAGTAGGTGTGCCGGCCGGCCGGGGCGACCGACGGGTCGGTCCGGCTCGGGTTGGTGACCAGCAGCGACGGGTCGGTCATCAGCTCGCCGCGCCCGATCACCTCGTCGAAGGTGCCCTTCCAGGACCGTCCGAAATGGATGTTGTGATGAGCGATCTTCCCATACCCCTGCGTCGATCCGACGTGCAGGACGACGCAGGACGGCGAGTAGGTCAGCTTCCGGCGTCGGCCCCCGGGCAGCAGGTCGCGGTAGGCGACCGGCAGGTCCGGGTTGAGCACCACCACGTCGGCCGGGATCAGCTCGCCGTCGGCGGTGACCACGCCGGTGGCCCGGCCGTTGGCGGTCTCCACCCGGGCGACCGTGGTGTCGTAGCGGATCTGGACGCCGTGCTTCTCGGCCGCGCCGGCCATCCCCCGGGAGACCGCGTGGATGCCGCCGCGCGGGAAGTAGACCCCGGCCACCGAGTCGAGGTAGGCGATGACGCTGTAGATGGCCAGCGCGTCGTGCGGCGCGAGCCCGGCGTACATCGCCTGGAAGGAGAAGATCCGCTGGGTGCGGGGATCGGAGAAGAACTGGTTGATCTTGGTCTGGAGGCGGCGGAACGCCCCGTTCGCCAGCAACTTCAGCAGGTTGCCGGTGAGCAGGTCGGTCGGGGCGTCCAGGTTGCGGTCGATGAAGTCGGCCCGCTCCCAGTTCCACAGGTTGCGGGCGTACTCGACGAACCGCAGGTAGCCGTCGGCCTCGCGGGGGCCGCAGACCCGGGAGATCTCGGCCGCCATCCGGGTGGTGTCGGTGATCACGTCCAGGGTGGAGCCGTCCGGGTAGTAGGCCCGGTAGGCGGGGTCGAGCGGGGTCAGGTCGAGCCAGTCGTGCAGCTCCTCACCGACCGCGCCGAGCGCCTCGGCGATCAGGTCGGGCATGGTGAGCACGGTGGGGCCGGTGTCGAACTCGTACCCGTCGACGCTGAGCCGCCCGGCCCGGCCGCCCGGCACCGGTTCGCGTTCCAGCACGGTCACCTGCCGGCCGCTGCCGGCCAGGTGCAGCGCGCACGCCAGCCCGCCCAGGCCCGCGCCCACGACCACCACCCGGTCCGTACGTCCCGTCACGGTCCGCACGCGACCACCTCCTTCACGAAGTTGCCCATCATGCCCGCCGCGCGGTGGCGGCGGTGGCGAGACCGGTCAGCGCGGTGCGCGCGGTCTCGTCGATCGACGCGGTCCCCAGCGCGGCCAGCGCGTCGGCGACCCGGTCGGAGATCATGTGTTCCACCCGGGCGACCGCCCCGGTGTCGGCGACGAGTTCGGCCAGCCGGGCCAGCTCCCGGCCACCGGTGACGCTGCCGGCCCGCTCCAACGCCCGCCGCTGGCTGCCGGTGGCGAGCTGCCGGGCGAGCATCAGCAGCGTGGTCGGCTTGCCGGTGCGCAGGTCGTCGCCGGCCGGCTTGCCGGTGGTGACCGGGTCGCCGTAGACGCCGAGCAGGTCGTCGCGGAGCTGGAACGCCTCGCCGACCGCCAGCCCGTACCTGGTGTACGCGGCGATCAGCGGCGCGTCGGCGTCGGTGCCGGCCAGGCAGGCGCCGAAGAGCAGGGGACGCTGCACGGTGTAGCTGGCCGTCTTGTAGCGCGCCACCCGCAGCGCCCGGTCGACCGACCAGTTCGCCGCGTCGTTCTCGCCGAGCACGTCGAGGTACTGCCCGGCGATGGTCTCCACCCGCATCTGGTCGTAGCAGCGCCGCACCTCCATGAGCCGGGACGGCGGCATGGTGGCGTGGGCGAGCAGCCGGTCGGCCCAGACCAGGCAGAGGTCGCCGATGAGGACGGCGACCGACTCACCGAACCGGTGCGGGTCGCCGGTGTGGCCGGCGGTGACGTGCCGCTCGGCGGCGGCCCGGTGCGCGGTGGGCAGGCCGCGTCGGGTGTCGGAGGCGTCCATCACGTCGTCGTGCACCAGGGCGAAGGTGTGCAGCAGTTCCAGCGCGGCGAGCGCGGGCAGCACCGTGGGCAGCGGCTCGTCCCCGCCCACCACCCCCCGCCAGCCCCAGTAGGCGAAGGTCGGGCGTACCCGCTTGCCGCCGGCCAGCACGCAGTCACGTGCCGTCGCGGCGAAACCACCCATCGCTGCGTCGATCTCGGTCAGCGCGTCGACCTCGCGGGCGAGAAACGCCGACAGGGTGTCGTCGACGCCGTTGACCAGGTCACGGGCGTAAGCGGCCAGTACGCCGCGGACCGGATCGTCCGTCGCTCCCGGCTGTGCCGGCGCGACGCGGAGCGCATTACCCGCAACTGCGTCGTTGGCCATGTGGGGGAGCGTACCCTAGGGTTACGAGTTGCGTCGATTGCTGCGTCGAATCCGAGGAGGCCCGGTGGACACCGATCTCACCGCTGCCTATGCCCGCTCCCGGGAGCTGCACAAACACCACGGCCGCACCTACTATCTCGCCACCCGGCTGCTGCCCGCTTGGAAACGGCGGCACGTGCACGCCCTGTACGGATTCACCCGCTACGCCGACGAGATCGTCGACCGCACCGAGGACCTGCCGCCCGCCGAACGCGCCGCCCTCCTGGACGCCTGGGGTTCCCGCTTCGTCGCCGGACTGCACGGCGAACCGGTCGACGACCCGCTGCTGCCGGCGGTGCTGCACACCATCGCCGTGTTCGACCTGGACCGCGCCGACTTCGCGTCGTTCCTGCGCAGCATGGCGATGGACCTGACCGTCATGTCGTACCCGACCTACGACGACCTGCTCGACTACATGGAAGGGTCGGCGGCGGTCATCGGCACCATGATGCTGCCCATCCTCGGCAGCTCCGACCCGGCCGCCGCCCGGGAGCCGGCCCGGCAACTCGGGTTCGCCTTCCAGCTCACCAACTTCATCCGGGACGTCGCCGAGGACCTCGACCGGGGCCGCACCTACCTGCCCGACGAGGACCTGGCCAAGTTCAACGTCACCCGCGAGGACCTGCTCGCCGCGCGGGCCGCCGGCCGCAGCACCGACCGCATCCGCGACCTCATCGAGTACGAGGTGACCCGCGCCCAGGCCCACTACGCCGCCGCCGCGCCCGGCATCACCCTGCTCGCCCCCGCCTCCCAGGCGTGCATGCGCACCGCCTACGCCCTCTACGGCGGCATCCTCGACGAGGTCGCCGCCCAGGACTACGACGTGTTCGTCCAGCGGGCCGTGGTGCCCCAGCGGCGACGACTCGCGGTGGCGGCGAAGGCGCTGCTCACCCGTACCGGCACCCCGGTCGCGGTGCCCGGCCCGGCGGTGTCGTGAGCGGCCGTACGGCGGTCGTGCTGTTCACCCGCGACCTGCGGGTGCACGACCACCCGGCACTGGCGACGGCCTGCGCCGCGTTCGACCGGGTGGTGCCGCTGTACGTCCTCGACCCGGCACTGGCCGGCCACTCGCCCAACCGCAACCGGTTCCTGCACCAGTGCCTCGCCGAACTGCGGGACACCCTGCGCGCGCTCGGCGGTGACCTGTTGGTCCGCCGGGGCGACCCGGTGGCCGAGACGATCCGGCTCGCCCGCGAGGTCGACGCCGAAGGCATCGGCCTCTCCGCCGACGTCAGCCGCTACGCCCACCGCCGCGAACGCCGGCTGCGCGCCGAATGCGACAGGCACCGGCTGTTCCTGCGGCTGTTCCCCGGCGTCACCGTCGTCGAACCGGGCGAGCTGCGACCCGGCGGCGGCGACCACTACCGGGTGTTCACGCCCTACCACCGGGTCTGGTCGGGGGCGCGGTGGCGGGAGGAACTGGCCGCGCCCCGGCGGGTCACGCTGCCCGACGGGGTCGCCGTCGGTCGACTGCCGGCGGCACCGAAGGGGGAGTCGCCGGACGCCGCGGCCGGCGGCGAGTCCGTCGGGCAGCGCCGGCTCACGCAGTGGTTGCCCACCCTCTCCCGGTACGACGACATCCACGACGACCTGGCCGCCGACGAGACCTCCCGGCTCAGCCCGTACCTGCGGTTCGGCTGCCTGTCCCCGCTGACGGTGGCGAACCGGGCCGACGACCGGGGGCACCCGTTCGTCCGGCAGCTCTGCTGGCGGGACTTCTACCACCAGGTCACCGCCGCCTTCCCGGAGATCGCGGCCAAGGCGTACCGGCGCGGGGCCACCGAGGACTGGCGGTACGACGCGGCGGCGCTGGACGCCTGGGCCGACGGCCGCATCGGCATGCCGATCGTGGACGCCGGCATGCGCCAACTGCACGCCGAGGGCTGGATGCACAACCGGGCCCGGCTGATCACCGCCGGCTACCTGACCAAGGTGCTCGGCCTCGACTGGCGGCCCGGCCTCGCGGTCTTCTCCCGCTGGCTGCTCGACGGCGACGTGCCCGACAACTCCGGCAACTGGCAGTGGGTGGCCGGCACCGGCAACGACAGCCGCCCGTACCGGGGACTCAACCCCGTCCGCCAGGCCGAACGCTACGACCCCGACGGCGGGTACGTGCGCCGCTGGGTGCCCGAGCTGGCGACGGTCGCCGGCAAGGCCGTGCACCAACCGTGGCGGCTGCCCCCCGAGGTACGCCGCACCCTCGACTACCCGCCGCCGCTGGAGGTGCCCGGCGCCGACCCGGTCTGGCTCCGCTGACACCGGCCCGGGTGGTGCTGGGCTGGTCCGACATCGCCGGGCCGGGTCCGCCGCCCGGGAGCGGGAAATCCGGGATGGACCGGTGGCCGGGGGCGGGGCCGTGCGGAATGCTGGCGGGATGGCAGAGCCGGAACTGGTGGACGTGGTCGTGGTCGGGCTCGGCGTGGGCGGCGAGGAGGTGGCCGGGCGACTCGCCGAGGCCGGCCTCAGCGTCGTCGGCGTCGAACGGGACCTGGTCGGCGGGGAGTGCCCGTACTGGGGCTGTATTCCCAGCAAGATGATGATCCGGGCGGCGAACGCGCTGGCCGAGGCCCGTCGGGTCGACGGGCTGGCCGGGTCGGCGCAGGTCCGGGCCGACTGGGCCCCGGTAGCGAAACGCATCCGGGAGGAGGCCACGGACACCTGGAACGACCGGGCCGCCGTGGACCGGTTCACCGGCAAGGGCGGCCGGTTCCTGCGTGGCAGCGGCCGGTTGGACGGCCCTGGCCGGGTCCGGGTCGGTGACCAGGTGTTCCGGGCCCGGCACGGCATCGTCCTCGGCACCGGCACCCGCCCCTCGATCGCACCGATCGACGGGCTGGCCGACACCCCGTACTGGACGAACCACCAGGCGATCGAGGTGGCGGAGCTGCCGGCGAGCCTGCTGGTCCTCGGCGGTGGGGCGATCGGGGCGGAACTGGCGCAGGTCTTCGCCCGGTTCGGGGTCCGGGTGACCGTGCTGGAGGCGTCCGGCCGGATCCTCGCCCTGGAGGAACCCGAGTCGTCCGAGGTGGCCGCCGCCGCGCTGCGCGCCGACGGGGTGGAGATCGCCACCGACGTCAAGGCCGAGCGGATCGACCACGACGGCGACACGTTCACCGTGCACGCCGGTGACCGGTCGTTCAGCGCCGAGAAACTGCTGGTGGTCACCGGCCGCCGGGCCCACCTGGACGAGCTGGGGCTGGACACCGTCGGGATCGACGCCGGCCAGCGCTACCTGCCGGTGGACGACCGGATGCACGTCACCGACGGGATCTGGGCGGTCGGCGACGTCACGGGCGAGGGCGCGTTCACCCACATCGCCATGTACCAGGCGTCGATCGTGGTCGCCGACGTGCTCGACCGGGTCCGGCGGGCCGGGGCCGGCCCCGACGCCAGCGGCACCGCCAGCGTGGTCGGTGGCGCGATGGGCGCGGCCAGTGCCGTCGGGGGGTCGATGGGCGCGGCCGGCCCCAGTGGTGCCGCCGGCACCGTGCCCCGCGCCGACTACCGGGCACTGCCCCGGGTCACCTTCACCGACCCCGAGGTGGGCGCGGTCGGGCTCACCGAACGGCAGGCCCGCGAGCGGGGCATCAACGTGCAGGTCGGGTTCACCGAGCTGTCGTCGTCCACCCGGGGGTGGATCCACAAGAGCGAGCCGGGCGGCTTCATCAAGGTGATCGCCGACGCCGACCAGGGGGTGCTGATCGGGGCGACCTCGGTCGGCCCCGCCGGGGGCGAGGTGCTCTCGGCGCTGGTGGTGGCGGTGCACGCGGCCGTACCGGTCAGTCAGCTCCGGCACATGATCTACGCGTACCCGACGTTCCACCGGGCCATCCAGAGCGCCCTGGACGACCTGAGCTGAGCCCGGCGGGCCGGCCGGCACGGCTCACCGCCGCGCCGGCCGGCCCGCCCGCATCCGGTGCCCCCGCCCGGCGGTACGCCCGGCCGGGACCGCTCAGTGGCCCCT